>NZ_BASL01000703.1:0-140 GCF_000648255.1 Candidatus Protochlamydia sp. R18
GGTAGAGTTAAACGGTTCCAATTTTTGGGATTTATACGCCTCAATCAGCTGTTTTTCTAATTTTTCCCCAACTTTTGACATTTGATAATAATCGGCTAGTTGAATGAAAGAAAGGATATCTTCCAAAGGAACAAAAGAAA
>NZ_BASL01000702.1:0-1312 GCF_000648255.1 Candidatus Protochlamydia sp. R18
GAGATATTGGGATGTACAGTAGAGATAACGAAAAGAAACGAATTGCATGCTTTTAAAGTGATTGCGAAAAGATGGATCGTAGAGCGTTCTTTTAGCTGGTTAGAAAAATGCAGAAGGTTATGGAAGAACTGCGAAAGAAAATTGAATACAAGCTTAAATCTGGTCATTTTGGCGTTTGTGGTTCTCCTTTTAAAAAGATTTTAAAGAGGTTCTAAGAGAAAAAGCTACGCTTACGTAATGTGAGTAAGGCATTTTTGCAGCATACGCATATGCAATTGAAAAATTAAATTTAAATTACTATATAAGTCCAAAATTTAGGTTACTAGTCTACAGAATTGCGACACTGAGAGCTCTATAATTTTATTAACATTTCCAAAGCAAATAATATTTTTTTAGTCAACGTCATTGAAAACGTTTGCACCACTTCAGATTTAAATGAAGTGAAGCTACTGAGGATTTAAAATGCGCCAATCCAACTTCGGTGAAATTTTCGCAAGAGTACAAATACAGATCTTGCAAAGCTACTAAAGGTGTTAAATGCCTCAATCCAGCGTCAGTAAGATGATTGCACCAACTCAGATCTAAATGCTGTAAAGCCACTAAAGGTGTCAAATGCGCTAATCCAGCATCCGTGAGTTTTTTGCACGAACTCAGATCTAAATGCTGTAAAACCACTAAAGGTGTCAAATGCGCTAATCCAGCATCCGTGAAATTGCTACAATAGCTCAGATCCAAATGCTGCAAAGCCACTAAAGGTCTCAAATGGGCTAATCCAGCATCAGTGAGTTTCCAGCATAGGTTCAGATTTAAATGCTGCAAAGCCACTAAGGGAGTTAAATGCGCTAATCCAGCATCTGTGAAATTATGGCACCACCTCAGATTCAAATGCGTTAAAGCCACTAAAGGTCTCAAATGCGCTAAACCAGCATCCGTGAAATTGCTACAATAGCTCAGATCTAAATGCTGTAAAGTCACTAAAGGTGTCAAATGCGCTAGTCCAGCATCCGTGAAATTGCTACAATAGCTCAGATCCAAATATTTTAAAGCCACCAAAGGTGTCAAATGGGCTAAGCCAGCGTCGGTAAGATTTCTGCACCACTTCAGATTCAAATGCGTTAAAGCCACTAAAGGTCTCAAATGTGCTAAACCAACGTCGGTGATTTTATGGCACTCAGCCAGATTTAAATGTTGCAAAGCCACCAAAGATGTCAAATGCGCTAATCCAGCATCGGTGAGATTGGGACATTCTTGTAGATGTAGTGCTTTTAAATTTTTACAATTTTTTAACGCTAACAGATGGGCATCAGTCAAA
>NZ_BASL01000701.1:0-2217 GCF_000648255.1 Candidatus Protochlamydia sp. R18
AATAAATAAATAATTAATATGTTACAGTTAATTATATAGTGATATTGTATTTAATCTAATAATATAATTGTTAAGGAGTAATTATGTATATTCCTACTGATGATTGTAAACCTTCTTTAACTGAAAGTACAAGTTCTCAAACTAGTGAAGTTCAAACATCTTCACAACAGGTCAAAAGTCCAACTGAAGAAAATATTGAAAAAATTGCCACTAAATCACTGCCAGCTACAGAAGAAGAGACGAAGACAATATCTTTTTCCGAGAAATCAACTAAATTTTCTAAAGGAAGATTTTTATGTTCTTATAATAGGGGAGATTTAAAAACTTCAATTTTACAAACAAACGAGTTACAAAAAAGGATTTATATTAAACTAAATGAAAAAATTGGGAATAAGTTCATTAATAAAACTAAAAAGTTATGGATAAAAGTATGTAGCCAAAGTGAGTTGGAAAGTTTAGTTAAGCTAACTCTATCTTGTGAAAATAAAACCGTCGACATTCTAAATGACAAAACATTAAGCAAAATAAGTCGAGAGTATCAAGAAGTACAAACAGAATTAGATGAAAAAAAAATGGAATTAAAGGATTTAAACGAGCGCTTAACTAATATAAAAAAAAGACCTTATGCAGATAAAATAAAAGAATTAGAATTATTAGAAAAATTAGACAGCCCTATAAAAACAATTGATGCTTTTTTACTAAAATTTGAACAATTTTTAGAAAAATATCAAGAAATTGATGTGAAAAAACTAACAACAGAGGAGATCGAATTTTTAAAAAAAGAACATAGTGAATTAGAAGAGGGCTATAACGATCTTAAAAAGATACTACCAGGCACTATTCAAACACTAAGCAAGCATGTGAAATCAATTAAGGGTGGTTTACCACAAAAAATTGAAACGATTTTAAATGGTATTAATACTGCTCTTCAAGGAGAAGAAGTCGAAAATTTAGATGATTCTATAAAGCAATTCAAAACAATTAAAACATCTTTCGAAGAAGCTTTAGCGGTTTATTCCGGCAAATTGAATCAAGTTCGGCAAGAGGTCGATGAAACTTGTCCTCGTTACATGAAAATTTTCCAGGAAATAAAAGAGGGAAATTTAGAAAGATATCCTGATTTTATTCAAGAGATTAAAAAAATTTTAATTAATGATAGCCGTGATCCTGTCGCTTATAAAGACGCTTTGCAAACACTAGCAGCTAATGTTATTCCCTCTATTCAATCTCAGGTGCTGGGAATAACTAATGAACTCAGAGAGAGGCTAAACAGAAAAAAAGATGTAGAAATTATTACTATAGATGATTGTCTTGCTCTAAAAACATACATTGAAGACTATTTAAAACCTCTTTTAGCGTTGACAGAACCAATGGCAAACGGAAAAGCACCCGTATTCGAAGAACTATTTAAAAATTTATTTAATCTGCTTCCTAATTCTGGTAAGGAGATGACTGCCCAAGAAATTGTATCAAAGCTTAATTCATTTCTTTTCCCAGAGGATTTTTTGAGAGTTTATCAAAATTTTATCAATAAAAATGTGGCTGAAATAGAAAAAGAATTAAATCAAGAAACTAAGATTAAAAAAGAGATTGAAGACCTAACAAATTTATTAAAAGAATTAAAAGCAAAAAAGGCTGATATTTTAGAAAGTTTTTTTAACAAACTTATGGAAAAAGAAAAAAACAACATCTCTGAATTATTAACTGGTGGTGTTGAGCAAGTTAAAAAATTTGTAGATATTTTTTTAGGCCATTACCTTGTTCATTCTCAAGAACGTTTTCCCAAACTTTTAGAAAGCCATCGAGACTTTGCTGTTAGAGTTTCTGACATGTTTGAACTAGTAAAGGATCATTTATCTGAGGAGCAATTAGGTGAAATCAAATTAGTTTTAAATGACTTTTTAACTCATCATATTACAAATCAAACAGGTGAGATTGAAGAAAGTTTAGGTACATCTCTTCATCAAAGTCAAAAAAGTTCGGAAAAGGTTACTAAACCTGCAAAGCCTTTATATAGAAAGGTTCAGGGTGCACATGAATTTGGAGATGAATTTTCAATAAAATGCCAACATGTTTGCAAACAAGTTGAAGCCCTTCTGCCTTGGTTATTCGGGAAAGGATTTGTTGCCTCGCCTCAAGCCGCGCATTTAGTCCCTTTCCCTGGAATAGTTTCTTGGGATGTTAGCTATCTATCCACACTTTTTAAGACAAGGCTTG
>NZ_BASL01000700.1:0-5794 GCF_000648255.1 Candidatus Protochlamydia sp. R18
AATACTAAAGAACAATCATGTAACCAAACTGATTAAATTAGAAAGGGTAAAATTTACAGGCATTGATATTCAAAAAGATAGAGCTCATCTTTTTGTAAGAATGCTGTACGACTTGCAATTATGCCCAACATGTCTTAAGCCAATTTCCAAGTTAGTTGATGTTACTCCAAAAATTTATAGAGACTTGGATTTGATTGAACGGGATTGTTTATGTACTTTCACGGAACCACTATCGTTTGCTGTACCATATCGACATTATACAAATCGATTTGAGCATGAAATTTACGAATGCTGACGAGAAACAACGGCTACTTGCAGCCAAAAAATTTGGAATTAATGATAAAACCGCTACGGGAATTTATCAAATTATAGCAAAGCGAAAACAAGAAATAAAGCTCCTCCTCCCCACAGAGGTGATCAGCGTTGATGAAATTGCTATGCATAAAGGACATAAAGACTTTGTTGTTGTGATTAGTGATCTAACAAATAAAAGAGTCATTGATGTTCTCAGTGATCAAAAAAAAGCTTTAGAAGCATACTTGGATGGTTAAAATGGCCAATTTAAAAACAAAATCAAATCTGTAGTGGAATTTAAATTGCCCAAAACAAAGGCTGTAGCAGATCGTTTTCATGTAATGCAAAATTTAAATAAGTCCTTAGACGACTGCAGGAAGCAAGCTAAAAGAGAAGGCGATGATAAAGAGATATGGGGAAACGAGCGAAATATGTGGTGTTAAAGAATCGCGAGGATTTGACAGAGGAACAGGAAAGCATTTTAAAAAGAATATTAACTGCTTGCCCATCACTAAAAACCTGTTATGAGCTCAAGGAATCATTTATAAGTATATTTAATAGCTCAGAAAATAGAGAAATAGGAAGAGCAAATTTGTCCGCATGGATTCTTAATGTGATATGAGGGAATGTTTCAGAATATTATGCATTTGTCAGGACACTTCTAAATGGGGAAGAAAACATACTAAATTATTTTGATAACCGGGTGAGTAGTGGTTTTGTAGAAGGATAAATAATAAAATTAAGCTTATTAAAAGAAAAGCATTTGGTTTTGTGATTTTTGAAAATTTTCGAATTAAAATTTTGGATTGTTTTTCTTAAAATTATTTTTCACCACGCAAATCTCCGAAGACCCAAAATTCACTTGCTTAAAGCAATATTGCAACGTGCTTAAGGTGCAAGCTGTCTTGCAGAAAGAACAAACTGAAATAAAAGTTTTGAGCCTACGTCCATTAATCTTATCAAGAAGGAAAAGACTCTTATGAGTTCTCCAGTTGCACCAACTCCCAATCTTCATTGGGAAAACATCTTTCAAGGCAGCCCCATCCTTGGCCGTCAAGAGGCCCAATCGAGACTTCAGAATTTAATCCCTAACACTGAAGAACACTTTAAACTGCAAGCAGCTCTTATAAAGACAGCCGGCATTGTAGAAATCAGCTTATCCAACATGAACTACAAAGTCGATACGTGCCCTAAGGACCATCTGGTCGTAGGTGGGTTTGGATCGGCAGAGCATGTTGCCATTGGGGAAGCCGTTCAACTAAAGGGATTACCAAAGGATGTACCGCTTCTCATCAAAGGCGTTACTCCCATTCGATTTCAACACATTGTTGCTTTAGCTGGAGACTTTTATGGTGTCGCCGGTCAGGCCATTTCGTTACCGGGCGGAACAGATGAAGAAAAAACAGAACGATTTATAAAAGCTTTCGACACTCTTGCCCAAGCAAACAATGATGAGATACGAAAAATTCTGCTAGAAATCGATCAGGAGTGCACAGCCGTCACACACTCGAGCTTGCCACATCATTGTTATAGTAACCAAATGATCGAGAAAAACAACGCGATCAAAAAGATCAAAAACGACATCGATGAACTGTTAATCGATAATAGCGATCACTTTTCCTTAAATGCCCAGGATGCTTATCGTATCGGGCACGCTCTTGCATTAAAAGAGGCAAGGAATGCTGGTGAAAGGCAAGACATAGATGGACTTAAACGAGCCTATGCATTAGATGCCTTTGCCTGTCATTTTTTAACCGATTTGTTTGCCTCAGGCCACATCCGTAATCAGCGAGGAGAGTTAGAGGTTTTTCTCATATCTCAGCTAAAATTCTCAAAAGATATGGCAAAAAAACTGGCTGGGATACTAACGGGAGCTCAACACGAAAAAGATGGCCATGAAGGATTAAACGTTGCTAATCAAAGAGGTGATCAATGGAGAGCCTATGGAGATGGCAACTTTTTTTCGCCGAAAAATGTAGAAAATAAAGAAAAAGTCATCACTGCTACTCAACAATCTGTCGATGAAATCTATGCTGCCTATCTTCATCCTGACTCCCCAGTAGCGAGTCGTATCGATGAACTCATTCCTTATGCAGCTCCTTTTAATCCTCCTCCCCTCTACTCAGTTGAAGGAACAGTGCTGTTTTTACATAAAGGAAGTGATAAAATCGAGATTAAGACGCGGAAGGACTATCTCTATAAATGTTTATGCGAAGCAGCATTGAGCTATTTGCCAGAAAATTATATCAACGGTTTTATAAAAGGTTTTATCACGAGTCATATCGCTCTATTTGATATTAAAACTCCTCCTGTTTTCAACAAAGTCATCATTCCTCAAATTCAGCGTCTAACAGGATCGGCCTGGAGTTTGGCAGGGATCGCTACATATCATCAAATTCAACAACAAAGCGAGCAGCTGAATGCAAAAGTAGATGAGCTAGCAGATACCGTTAAAGCAACGTATGACAATAGTGTGAAAATCCTGGAACAACTGCACAAGTTTAATGCTCAATTAAGTCAACTCTCATGGACTTCCTTATTTCAAGAGATAAAAGGTTCCATCGCCAGCATCCAAGATATTAGACATCAGCATAAGCTCTATAAAGCTACTCTGACCGAAAGTCAACTTGATGAAGCAGAAAAGAAGCTTTGGGAAGTACATATCAGAATGTCGCGTGTTTTTTCTGAATCTAATGCGGATGGCATGAAGCTACTCTCAGCTTACGAAACAATGCTCCAAGAAATATCACCGATGGGTTCTTTTGAAATTAAAATTGCCGTCACACTTTGGTTTAGACAAATGTTGGATTACCAGGTGCAAGCGTTTTGCATGTATGGGATCTTACAGGCCAGAAAAAACGGAGATATGGAAAACCAGTCTCTATTGCAGTCTCAAGTATTGGCATTTGAGACAAGCCTATTCAGGCAAATCGAGGCTAGCAGAGACCATATTGACGAAGGATTAATCTATGAACATCCAAGCTATATCACCTTGCAGCTTGAAAAGAGTAAAACAAAGCGTGTGGCGGCTAGTCAATTCAACCCAAAAGGAAAATCAGTATGAATGAGATGACTCGCTATAATATAAGAATGCACGATAATGGCTATTGCAGCCAAATACGAACATCTGTCTCTCCTATTCGAATAATAGAACAAGGAGTGGAAGCCATTGAGAAGATTTTAGCAAAAGAGCTCCTTTGTCGACACGATGTGGAAGAGATTAACCAAATTTATCAGTCTGTAGATCTCTTAGAGAGGCAAATTGAAGAGATACCTGCGCGGAATAGCCACCATGCCCTCCAAAAAATTATAGAAAAAGTTAAAAAGATTGTTTCTAATCAAGCAGTTAGCGCGCAGGATTTGATTTCACTCTACCATTTACAACACTTTTCAGATTCAGAGTTGCAAATCGAGCAGGAGTTTAAAAGCGTACAGCGTAACTTTAGTTCCGGTTACTTTCAAGCTATTGCCGAGGAGCTTCCCTATTGCTTTTCCACAGATCAATTCGATGAAGATGTGAAATGTTTGATAGGGCCTAACCGTACTGAAAAAGTGAATAAAATCTTGCAATGCAAGAAAAAAAAACTTCAAGATTACGAACAGCTAAAGAAAGTTATCGCACAAAGAAAATCTGATTTAGAAGAGCTCAGAAAATACGATCCTTTGTCATATCCAGCTTATTTGGATGAACTACTCGACAACGGCTACATTCACCTCTACGATCATCTCCTTCAAATGAGAGCTCTTCCCAGTCGCAACGAACGGCGATCTGAAATTGAAAAAATCCCCTTTTCTCTCTTATCTCATATCGTCTTGGAAACTCGAGAAGCAATCATTCAAAAAGTCGTAAACTCTATCCCTGCGGATCGCTCTCGTATTTTATTCCTATTAGGCCCCTCAGGAGCCGGCAAGTCGACCACGTTATGTTTCCTAAGAGGAGATCAGATGATATTAAAAGACTTCCACTACGAATCACAAAGTGATCGGCAACAGATTATTGGACTTTCTGGAGCAACTTCATGTACATTTCTCCCGACCATTGAAATCGTCCAAGATTGGGCCATCATTGATTTTCCCGGTTTTGACGATACTAATGGATCTCTCATCTCTTTGGGGATGGAGTGTGCTCTAAAAGCGCTGATCGCAAAATACACTCCCCAAATATTGATTCTCGAGTCGATCACAAATAATGAAGGCAGGTTTGCAGCCGCAGCTCAACTAGGGTCTCGTCTGAGTCATTTACTCAAGAATAAGAACGACTGTCTATTAGGAATCACAAAATACTCCAAAGATCCTGATTTTAGACAAATTCAAGCAATAGAGGAGCAACAGAAGAAAGAACTATTAGAACGCACTCCAGAAGAGATTGCACTTCGTGCATCCATCGAGACACTTGCCGCTCTAGATATGCCGGCATTACAACCTAAGATAGAGAAAATGCAGCAACAACTTGCTAAGATGCAGGAAGAGAAAGAGCAAACACAACAGATACCATTGCCTGAAACGGGCCCCAAAGCAGAAAGTCGCAAGAGGCTCCAAGAAAGAGAAGAGGAACTATTAAGGCAAATTGGCTTAAAAGAGATCATCCGATTTGATAATCTAGAAGATACGAGTCATTTATCCTCATGCGTTGCAACTTTTTCTGAGAACTTTGAAAGGGGACCGATCTGTGTGAGTTCTTCGCAACCTTTAGATCCTGATGATGAAAGACTATTAGAAAATCGGTTTAAGAACAGTCTGAAGCTAGAGATGAAAAATCTTAAAGATTACGACATAAAGTTTGAAAACCTTCAAGTTTTTGTACAAAGTGTGCTAGAGTCTAGCTTAATTAATACCATCTTTTCCCAGTCGAATCCGGAAATCGGACAGTTTTTACATTTGCCAGAAATCGATCCTCGTCTTGTTCGCAACTATGACAAGGAAATTGTAGGTCGTTGTATCAAAGAGTACATCCGCTCCATCCTTAGTACCCTTAATATCTCTTTTATCGACACAGTATTAAAAGAGTTAAAAGGCAAGGTCTCTAAAAAAACAATTGCTATACTCAAAAAAAAAGTAAATCGGCTTCGAGATTATGTGTTGGGCTTATTGGGATCCTTTCCCGAAGATCAAAAAAAAGCGAAAGAAAGATGGGTTATTCTCCAGGAAAGTTATCAATCAGCGAAAGATTCAGTATTAGAAAAATTTAAATTACCACCTTGGGCGACAGTGCTTCTTTGTATTCCAAGCGGGATACCGTACGGTATTTACGCATTAATAAGATGGAATGAACTGAAAAAAGAAGAGCAGAAAAAGATCGAAGAAACGATTGATCTTTGCTCTGATGATTTAGATCGAATATACAATGCACTAGTGAAACTAAAAGATCTAGAAAACATCATTGAAAAACAAGAGATCATTGATGAGGTATTTTATTCTGGGGAGAGTTTTTTCGAGTCGGAAGATGCTTTCATAGCATCTATACAAAATAAGATTCAAAAAATTAGAGCAAACTACGGCA
>NZ_BASL01000699.1:0-3892 GCF_000648255.1 Candidatus Protochlamydia sp. R18
AAACTGAGTAAGAGCGCATTAAATAGAAGAATTCATCAAATACCCATGAAATGGTGGGAGGAAATTCTTGAGTTTATTCAAAAGTTAAAAAACTTTGGGAAATTACCTTTTGAATATATTGTTGATGCATTTCCTGTTTCTGTTTGTAGAAATATAAGAATTCAAAATTGTAGAATTTATCGAGGAGAGGAATTTAGAGCGTATAATGTTAGTAAACGAGACTATTTTTATGGATTGAAAGTAACAGTCTTAGCCTCTCAAGATGGGTGCCCTCTTAGAGTTATCCTTTGTCCAGGCAGAGAGCATGATGCTGTTCCTTTTAAATACATGAAACGAAATTTACCCGCAGGCAGTAAGATTTATGGAGATTCTGCCTATGTAGATGATAAGCATCAAGACATGCTTGAAAAGATAGAAAATATCAAGCTCATAGTGAAGCCAAAATCTAATTCTCTTCGCTCAATCGATTTACATGATTTTGTAAATTTGAAGCACATTAGAAAATTTATTGAGGGGGTATTTGGCGTGATATCAAGACTGATGCTTAGAAAAATTCATGCAACGACGTCTAATGGGTTTGAAATTAAAGTTTTAGGATTTTTAGTAGCAGTTGCAACAAATTTTTTAATAAATTAGTTATTTGCAACTTACATTAAATATAAATATAAAAATTAAAAAAGTAATTTGGTGATAAAATTTTTAAGCAAAATTTATTTCTTTGAAGAGATAAATCGTATTTTTATAAAGTTTATGATTGTATAGAAAATATAATTTTAAATTATTCAGATGATTTCAGCAATTAGCAGTAAACTGATATTATTTACAGCTAATTTTTCCTACGCTATATTATTAAGGCGTCCATTTTCACGCATAGTTTTGAGATTCCTGTGAGCAATTAGATCACCCTGATCGGCAGCGAGTTGATAATATCGAGCGGCTTCTTGATCCGATTGTGCGATACCACGCCCGCTTGAATACATAAATCCGAGATTACATTGAGCAGAGGCGTTTCCTTGTTTAGCAGCAATTTGATAATATTTCACAGCTTCTTGATCCGATTGTGCGACACCTTTTCCATGTGCATACATGAATCCAAGGCTGAATTGAGCTTTTGCATGGCCTTGTTTAGCAGCAATTTGATAATATTTCACAGCTTCTTGATTCGATTGCGCGACACCTTGTCCATACATATACATGACACCCAGGTTATATTGAGCTTTTACATGATTTTGATTAGCTGCGAGCTGATAACATTCCGCAGCTTTTTGTTCAGATTGTGCGACACCTTGTCCGTTTTCATACATATAACCAAGACTGTATTGGGCATCTGCATGATTTTGATTGGCAGCAAGTTGAAAATATTTAAAAGCTTCTTGATCCGATTGTGCGATACCTTGGCCATTTATATACCTTAATCCAAGAAAATATTGAGCTTTTGTATCGCCTTGGTCTGCCAAAAGTTTAATCGGTAAAAATGAGGAAGAAGTATAAATGATTTTTCTTTTTTTACCGTTCCAAAAAGACTCCCAATCTTCTCTAACACTTTCAAAAAGAAGCCCGATTCCTAAAGAGAAGAAAATCTTAAAAGCTGCAAGTATTCCAACCACGATTCTCCGTTTTAAAGAATATGCTTTCTCAATACTTCCTAAAAGGGTGTAAGTTTTACCATTATAAACTTTGCTTCGATTTAATTCTGGATTTAAGCAGGAGGAAAAATTAGCATATTTATTGGGAAGAACATTACTATCTATGTATTTTACTGTCATGTTTAGTCCTTTTAAATTTATTAATAATTTATAGGATTAATTAATGATTATTTTAGCGGGCTAGGCGAGGCTGTATTTGTTTTTATAACGTGAGCTTTAAATCAAATTTGGCAGGTCGGCAACCTTGATCGAAAGTGACTAAAATATTTTAAACTCTTTTGATTAGATTATGAGGAGTTGCGTTTCTTTACCTATATAACTCCAAACTTACCCAATATTAAAATATCCTCGATTTGATTTGTTAGCAAATTTATTTTATTAGTTATTATTCTTCAAATTTAATTTTTATTAAATTTTTTAAGTAAAATTAATAATATCAATTATCTGCTGACAAATTTTATTTTATTAGTATTCATTTTTTAATTGTAAAAAAAATATGGGATTAATAAACAAAAAATTTGAAAATCAAATTTTATTTTTTGTAGTATAAGTCATATTTTTGTATAAAGTTATGTGATTGCATATAATATAATTTTAAATTATTCAGATAATTTCAGCGATTAACAGTAAAATGAATATTATCTACAGCTAATTTTGCCCTGCTACATACATTATACAATGCGCATGGTACCACGTCTGTTACTATAAAAAGTTCCCTTGAACTCTTATGATGTCTTAACCGGCAGCGAGTTGATGATACTATTTATTAATGAAATTGTATGATGGCTCGGATCCTGTGCATACATAAATCCGAGCTTATATGAGCATTTGCATCATTTTAATCTGTTAAAATTCGAACGTATAAAAAGGAATAAAAAGTATAAATAAATTTTCTTACTGTCCCAAAAAGTCTTCCTCTCAATCTACTCTCTAAAATCTTCCGAACAAGCCTAATTCCTAAAGAAAGTAAATTCTTATTATGTAACATTTTGGCCATTTTCATTCATAACATTAAGATTTTGCTGAGCAATTAAATCACCTTGATTAGCAGCGAGTTGAAAGTATTTAACCGCTTCTTGATCCGATTGTGCGACACCTTGGCCATTTTTATACATCAATCCAAGGTTGCGTTGAGCAATTGCATAATTTTGATTAGCAGCGAGTTGGTAATATTTTACAGCTTCTTGATCTGATTTTGGGACACCTAGGCCCTTTACATACATGAGTCCAAGGCTATGCTGAGCCGCTGCAAAACCTTGATCCGCAGCGAGTTGGCAATATTCAAAAGCTTTTTGATCAGATTGCGGGACACCTCTTCCATGTGCATACAAAAATACTAAGTAATACTGAGCCGCTGCAAAACTTTGATCCGCAGCGAGTTGGCAATATTCTAAAGCTTTTTGATCAGATTGCGGGACACCTAGGCCCTCTGCATACATTACTCCGAGTCTGCATTGAGCAGGAGCGTTTCCTTGTTTAGCAGCAAGTTGGGAATATTTTACAGCTCCTTGATCAGACTGGGCAATGCCCCATCCATTTGCATACAGGAGTCCAAGATTATTCTGAGCATCTGCATGATTTTGATTGGCAGCTAGTTGAAAATATTCAAAACTTTTTTGGTAAGATTGTGAAACACCTTGTCCATGTGCATACAAGGTTCCGAGGATATACTGAGCATCTGCATGATTTTGATTGGCAGCGAGTTGAAAATATTTCGCAGCTTTTTCAAGAGACTGGATAGTACCTTTTCCTTCTAAATACATAACTCCAAGCTTGTATTGAATAGTTGCATTTCCTTGCTTTACTAAAATTTTTGTAGCTAAAAATGGGGAGGAGCTGTAAATAACTTTATTTTTTCTACCATTCCAAAAAGATTTCCAATCTTCTCTAACTTTTTCAAAAAAAAGCCCAAATCCTACAGAAAATAAAGTTTTAAAAATTGCCCTTATTCCAATTTCAAATCTACGTTTCGTAGAATATGTTTTTTCAAAATTTCCCAAGAGTAGATATGTTCTACCTTTATACAACTTACTTTGTTCAAGTTCTAGATTCGAACAAGAAGTAGCATTAAAATATTTATTGGAAATAGCGTTGTCGTTTATGTATTTTACTAACATTTAAATCTCTTTTTTAATTTATTAAATTTTACTATTTAATAATTTATTGTCTATTCAATTATTTAATGTAAGTTGCAAATAACTAATTTATTAAAAAATTTGTTGCAACTGCTACTAGAAATCCTAAAA
>NZ_BASL01000698.1:0-11029 GCF_000648255.1 Candidatus Protochlamydia sp. R18
TCTAATTCAACAAATTTATCTGTTTGATATAAACTATTTTCTAAATGCATGTGCTTGATCCGTTGAATTTTGTAGTGATTTAATTTACTTATGTTTACAGCTTTAAAAATCTATGAATTTTAGACAAAATAACTGTAGCTCTTAGCGAAAATTTGATCTAACTATCTAGAGACAGCTATTTTGTCTGAGATTCACTAAGCTAAGTGTCTTGTCTGTCTTCAGGAGGAAAATATAAAACTATAGTTCCAAGGTCTTTATAATATGCATTATAATGTGTGATTGAAGCTTCCTGATCTACTTTGGGCATGCGATTAAATATTTCTTGATATTGAGAAGCTGAGTACCAATTAAATTTTTCATTATTATATTCCCAATGAAATCGGGGATGATATCCTCCTTCTCTAAAATTATCTTGCAGATAGCAAAAAAATCTCGTCAGGAACCATTTTCCTGCTAATCTTTTATCATTATCTTCATAAATCTGATCAATTTTAGCTGCGATTTTTTTACCTGCATTTCTTTCTTCCTCCGTATATTCGAATCGCGTTTTTTCCATCAGCTCAATAACGCGTCTAGCTAAAATGTCAATGTGGAATCTATCTGAGCTTCCGGGAAGATAAACGTAACGAGTGCCCCAGAAGGTAATACCTTCTTTAACCTGCTCTATGACGGGCTCTAATTCAACAAATTTATCTGTTTGATATAAACTATCTTCTAAATGCATGTGCTTGTTCCGTTGAATTTTGTAGTGATTTTAATTTACTTGTGGTTACAGCTTTAAAAATCTATAAATTTTAGACAAAATAACTGTAGCTCTTAGCAAAAATTTGATCTAACTATCTAGACAGCTATTTTGTCTGAGATTCACTAAGCTAAGTGTCTTGTCTGTCTTCAGGAGAAAAATATAAAACTATAGTTCCAAGATCTTTATAATATGCATTATAATGTGTGGTTGAAGCTATCTGTTCTTTATCGGGCATGCGATTAAATTTTTCTTGATATTGAGAAGCTGTATAGTAATTAAAATTTTGATTCTCATCGCAAGTTTCCCAATGAAATCGAGGATTATGCGGAGCTTCTGCGATTCCTCTGAATTCATCTTGCAGATAACAAAAAAATCTCGTCAGGAACCATTTTCCTTTTAATCTTTTATCATTATCTTGATAAATCTGATCAATTTTAGCTGCGATTTTTTTACCTGCGTTTCTTTCTTCCTCCGTATATTCGAATCGCGTTTTTTCCATAAGATCCATGACGCGTCTAGCTAAAATGTCAATAGGGAATCTATCTGAGCTTTCGGAAAGATAAACGTAACGAGTGCCCCAGAAGGTGATGCCTTCTTTAACGTGTTTTATGACAGGCTCTAATTCAACAAATTTATCTGTTTGATATAAACTATTTTCTAAATGCATGTGCTTGATCCATTAAATTTTTATTTTGATAATTTTAAAGAGATACTCCAATCTTATCGTCAAAATAATACTCTGGTGGTTTTGTATACAATTTAGCTAAGGCAGCAAGGCTTTCAAAAGCGCTTTTTTTTAATTGAATATCTAACAAACGTAATTTTTTTCGCGCCCAATCCAGACAATTCGAATTTCCTCCCATTATAGAACTTTCGCCGCAGTAGGAATAAGGAATAACAACCCGATTCCTGTCTTCTTCATCAATGATATCAATGACTTTTTGGACTTCTTCACTTTGCCTCATCCATATTACTGATCGTGTTTGAAATTCAACTTTTACAACATTCTCACTAAGTTTTACATCTGAACCAGTAAAATGGGCAATTCTTGCAAAATAGTTGCCTTCTGTTATGCCCTCAAAGCAAATTAATGCATGATTACCATAGCACAGTCCATTATTAGTAATCAAAGTGACAGCCCATTGAAACGAACTTACCCTTAATCTTTTATCAAGCTGGCTTGGAGCACTATATGGTTCTATTTCAACTATAAACTTCGTACTTTTTAGTTGTTCTTTTAACTTATTGAATTCGGCCATATATTTTTCATTTTGTACTTCAATACTACTCTTATGTTCAAAAAAATCAAAACAAGATCGTATAGTCGTTAGCGTAATCGGCAAAATGCTTAGACCTGCAGTACTAGGGGAGAGAATTAGAGCTCCTAAACTTACCATTGCTCCTGCAGCTGTACGTGCAACTATGGACCTTTTAATTGCTTCATTTTCATTTTTTTCAACGATTTGCCATGCTAAAATTCTTTCGTCTATTTCTTCATCACCTGAACAGCTAGATATGGTAAAAAATTTACTAAAAAATTTGCTTTGTTCTTCTAAACTTAGTCTTTCTCTTACTGTTCTAACCTTATGCACAGTTTCCATGCTGCATTGTCTAGAACATGTTATGCGCTCAACCGGAACCTGAATACTTATTTTCAATTTTTTATAAAATAATTGCCAAACAAAATCCTTTTTTCTACGTAGCAAAGTAATTTCTTTCTTGCCAAATGTTTGTGTTAAAATTGGCTTCGAAAAAGTTATAGTATCATCATCTTCTAAGGCGGCTTTACACTCAAAAACGTAAGAAATAAATTCTTTTTTTGAAATTTGTTCAGCTATACTTTGCAGCTTCATAACATCCGTAGTGATTTTTCTACCAGCAACGTCACAAGTTTTGGATTTCAACTGATCTTCTTGCATAAATAAGCTAATCTTTTTTTCATTGACTGTCCAAAAATTATGGACTTTCCAATCGCTATTGATATCTATTTCTATCTCATCGTTAATACGCAAAAAACAGGGATTATAATTCTGTGACACAAACATGAAAAATTTCTCCTTATCATTATGAACCTTTGCCTGAAAGGCAAAGGTTTCTTTTATCACGGTTTATTAATTTAATTTAGCATTGATTAGGGAAGAGCCAGTGAAAAAAAGACTTTGTAGAGTCTACTGATTTACCAGTGCTTTTTTTTAAAACTTCTTTTGAAACTTCAGCTGTCAATTCTATTGCTGAAGGAAGAGAATTTTTAACATGATTTTTAGCCGCACCTATACAACCATCAATACATGGATCTGTAAGATTTCCAGCTGAGGGTACATGTTTTTTTAATGAGGCTTTTATAGTTGATCCAACCGTATCAGCTGATTTATCAATTGCTGTATCTACGTTTGTTTGTAAAGTTGTTTTAACAATAGTTTTGGCGTGATTAACAACTTTTTCAGTAACTTCATTTACATGAGTTTTTACCAAATCAGTGTCAATCAAGACGACTGAATAGTTTTCAGGTGCATTACATATAGATGGGGACATATTATCTCCTAATTTAAAAGTTAATAGAAACATTAATAATTTTAGATTTTTAATTAATTAAAATCAATTGTAACTTATAACAATTTTAATTTATTTGTATAAAATAATAGTATAAATTAATAATTATTTATTTAATTTAATTGTTTTTTAAATTAATAATTATTAATCTTTTTTTTGTTTAATACTTTTAATTTATTTATATAAATAACTAAATGTATACTAGCATTTTTGAGGGTGTTTACTATCTGATAAACCAAAAAAACTTTGATGAGTTAAACGAGCTCACAGCTCACCTATACTCAATAATTTTGTCCCTATAAAAATAACTTCGGCTGATATTCACAAAGAAACATTTTTTTTCGTTGCTGAAAATAGAAAGACTTCTATATAGTTGCGCTTCACTCGATGAGATATTAGCTCAGTTGGTTAGAGCGCCACGTTGACATCGTGGAGGTCAGCTGTTCGAGTCAGCTATATCTCAATCTCATTTAAAATCAATTATGCCTTTTCTTCATTCAAACAAGCCTTTACGTATTCAACGCCGTTCGGTGGCAGAGCTCTTGGCTTCTGTTGTTTCTAAGCTTTTTCCTGGAGTATACTTAATGGGGGGAGGAGAGACTTCCTACGGGTTTTATTATGATTTCATCTTCCAACAAAAAGTCGATAATAACCTTGTTTCTCTGATTGAAGTTCACTTAAAAACTTTAATTAAAGAAAATCATCCCATTCAAGCCTTAAGTATGATGCGTGAAAATGCGCAGGCTTTATTTGACCATCATGATCAACCTTTTTTAGCTGAGTTAGCAGGAGAAAAAGAGGAAAATATTGTTGAAATATTACAATTTAAACAATTTTATGGACTCTGCTCTTTTCCACTTATTTCTTCGACAGAAGAAATTGGCGTGGTTAAACTTTTAGAGTTAGACATTCGACAGGAAGAGAGAGAAGGGGAAACTTTGGTTGTGACACGTTTGTTGGGTACTTCTTTTCCAGATAATCAAAAACTCAAGCAATTTTTAAAGCTATACGATAGCTATCGAAAAAAGAAAGATCATCGACAATTAGGAAGTGATTTAAATTTATTTAGTTTTCCAGAAGAATTAACGGCGTTAGAATGTGTTTGGCATCCTAAGGGAAACCTTTTGTTGACACTTTTAAAAGAGTGGGTAACCAAAGAATTTTCTAAAATCGGGAAATGGGAACCAGTCAATACTCCTTGTGTGGTCAATTCTCATTTTTTTAAATTCAATGCGGATCATTTACCAACTGTTGAGATGGGGACAGAGGAATATGTTTTTAGTCCATCTCCTTTGATTCAGCATCATTATCTTTTTAAACGCAAAAAGAAAGATTCTAGCGACTTACCTATTCATTTTTTTGAATGGGCGAAAAAATATGTCCTATCAACCCATCCTTTAAAAGAAGGATTATTCAACGCCATCAGTTGGAGTGGAGATTTTTCTACGATCTTTTCTTCAGATGAACAACTTAACCAAGAATTCATTTCTTCCTTGCAATTCATTGAACAAATCATTAGAATCTTTGGTTTTGAAGCCCGTTGGTGTCTTGTCACTTCGAGACAAAAAAGTTTTAAATTTAGGCAAGAAAAGGCTGCAATTGATCGGATTGAGAAAATCCTTTCTCTTTGTACTTTATCTTATCCTTTGCAAGATGAATACTTCGAAAGTGATTGTTTAGAAGGACCCCGGCTAGAACTCAGAGTAGCTGATGAAATTGGTCGGGAATGGGTTATATCGGCAGTGACTCTTATTTCTATTCACTATTTGAAGAAAGATAAGACTGAAAAGCAAGAAAACGAAATAACGATTCCATTTGTTATAGTAAGGCAAATATGGGAATCACTAGACCGTTTGATAGCTTTATTAATTGAACGCTTTGAAGGTAGCTTTCCTTTATGGTTAGCTCCTGAACAAGTAAGAATTTTAGCAGTTGGAGAGGGTAGCCTCTCTTATACAAGGCAAATTGAAACTCGCTGTCACTCTCAAGGATTGAGAGTCGGAGTTGATTTTAAAAAATCGACTAAGTTAGGCGAAAAAATACACTTGGCGGAAAAAGAAAAAGTTCCTTATCTCCTAATTATTGGAGAGCAAGAAATTAAGCGAAATGCGATAACCTTCCGATCAGTTGAAAAGCCTGGAAAAAGCGAATCAATTAGATTAGAGGAATTTTTAGAACAAATACGCCAAAAATGTGTTTGTCCAACAGTGTTGGATAATAACTATGAAGAGGAGAGACTAGATTAGCTTGAAAGTTAATAGAGAAATACGAGCTCCAAAAGTTCGAGTCATTGATCATTTAGGTGAACAAGTAGGGATTATTCCCTTATATGAAGCCTTGGCAATGGCCGAAGAAAACGGATTAGACCTAGTTGAAATTGTTCCAGGGTCCAGCCCTCCCGTTTGTAAAGTCATGAATTTTGGAAAATTCCGTTATGACCAAAGTAAACGAGAGAAGGAAAATAAAAAGGCTCAACATCAAATCAAGGTAAAAGAAATTAAGCTTAAGCCAAATATTGATGTTCATGACCTTGAAACAAAAACAAGACATGCCCGAGACTTTTTAGCAAGTGGTAACAAAGTTAAAGTCACTTGTACATTTCGTGGGCGAGAAATGATGCACCCAGAGATTGGAGAGAAAATCGTTCGAGAGATGTGTCAGGAACTAGAAGATATTTCAACGCCTGAATCACCTGCGAAAATGATGGGACGCATGCTGCTTGTTGTTTTAGCCCCTGGAGGAAAAAAGAAAAAAGAGGGAGTCAAATCAAGTGGTGGGACTGAAGAGTCTACTACCAACTAGACGTAATAACTTCCTCACTGAAGAGATTTAACAATTTAGGAGAAAAGACAATGCCTAAAATGAAAACCCGCAAAGCCGTTGCTTCTAAGTTTCGCGTGACGGCAACAGGCAAGCTTAAGGCTAGTCGTCCGGGCAGACGCCATAAATTGACCGGTAAAACACCTAAGCGCAAACGTCAGTTACGTCGACCAGGACTTGTAGATGATGGTCATCTCAAGACATATAAACGTCTGATGTGTTTATAAGTGAAATAGGGGTAACTCTGTTAAGGTTCTATAACTTGCTCATCTATTTTGATTGATGTCTGTTTACAGGCAAAGCATCCGGAAAGCAAGTCGTGACTTAAGCAAAAGCTTAAGTTCGTAATAAAGTTTAAGCCGTTTAACGGTAAATTGATTAACGTGGAGACTAGCTATGGTTAGAGCAACCAATGCTGTAGCTTCTCATCGTCGCAAGAAGAGATTGTTCAAGTTAGCAAAGGGTTTTGTCGGAGATCGAAAAAATCACTTGCGTTTGACGAGTGGTGCAGTTATGCGAGCGATGGCATACAATTATGCACATCGTAAACAAAAGAAGCGCGATTTTCGTAGTTTATGGATTATGCGTCTTAATGCCGCTGCCAGAATTAATGGAATTTCCTATAGTAAATTCATCTATGGGCTAAAAAAAGCGCAATGCGAACTCGATAGAAAAGTTCTTGCTGATATGGCTATCCGTGATCCTGGCAGTTTTGCTGCGATCGTAGGATTTGCAAAAGAAGCTTTAGCTTAAAATTGTGTAAACTAAAAAGCCAAGCTTAAACCTTGGCTTTTTAGTTGATGTTATTTATGATGTCTCTTGTTTAACTCTATTAAGTCTCATAAGTGACTTTGTTGTGTCATTCGACATTAAATAAATGTTCTCTTATCTTCTGATGAGGTCTTCTGTGCAACCATTGATCAATGAAATTCGTCAGCAATTCCTCCATGATTTAGAACAAGTTCAAACTACACTTGAACTTGAGCAGCTTAAAGTAAAATTTTTAGGCAAAAAAGGGTCCTTACAAAGTCTCATGAAAGGGCTTAAAGATGTTGAGCCTGATCAGCGACCTTTGGTTGGCAAATTCATCAACGAATTGAAAGAATTCATGTCTAATTATTGCGATGAATTAGAACATCAGCTAATTGCTAAAGAAGAAAATGCTCAGTTAACTCACGAAACTATTGATGTTACATTACCAGGGCGACAGCGATTTGTTGGCCGAAAACATCCGTTGACTCAAGCGATGGATCAAATTATCCATATTCTGTCTAAGATGGGTTTTTCGGTTCAGTATGGGCCTGATATTGATACGGACTATTACAATTTTGAAATTCTCAACTTCCCTCCTGAGCATCCAGCAAGAGATATGCAAGACACTTTTTATATCTCTCCTCATGTTTTGCTTCGTACTCATACATCGAATATTCAAGCGCGAGCAATGGAGCTAAATAGGCCCCCCATTCGTATTATTGCTCCTGGAAAAGTTTATCGTAATGAAACAATTACAGCTCGCTCACATGTCTTTTTTCATCAAGTTGAAGCTGTTTATATCGATCAACATGTTTCGTTTGCCGATTTATTCGCGACATTGGATGAATTTTTGAAAAAATTGTTTAAGCAAACTATTGAAACTCGTTATCGACCGAGCTATTTTCCTTTTGTGGAACCAGGGCTTGAAGTAGATATTAGTTGCCTAGTTTGTGAAGGCAAAGGATGTCAACTTTGTAAGCACACAGGATGGGTTGAAGTCGCAGGTGCTGGAATGATTCATCCCGAAGTTCTCAAAAATGGGGGCATCGATCCTGAGCACTATTCAGGTTTTGCTTGGGGGATGGGATTAGAGCGTTTAGTTATGATGTTGAGAGGGATTCAAGATATTCGTTTATTCACAGAAAATGATCTAAGATTCTTACAACAATTTACTTTGTTGTAAAAGCCAATTAGGACAAAGCATGCCTAATGCATTAGATTGGGTGGTTTCAAATGAAGAATCAGGCAGTAAACTGGTCTCTTTTTTAAGCAAGCAGTTAAGCCCCCATTATTCTTCTCGTCAACTCAAACGCATGATTGAGCAAAACGATTGTCAAGTCAATGGGCGCATAGAACGATTTGCTTCTACTTTTCTAGGAACAGGGGATAGAGTTTCTCTGAACCTTAAAAATCCTCAACAAAATTTTAATCGTCAATTAGAGCAATCTCGCATTCTTTATGAAGATGAAGATTTATTTATTTATGATAAACCTGCTGAAATGAATTGTGACGAGCAGGGAATTATTGCACTACTAAAACCCTCTTTTCCATCCATTCAATTAATTCACCGTTTAGATAGACAGACAACAGGAGTGTTAGCTTTAGCAAAGAATAAAACTACTTTTGAAGCTCTAGTTAATCAGTTTAAACAGTTGCAAGTGTCTAAAAGTTATCAAGCCATTGTTGATGGGATATTAAGGCCATCTAAAGGGCATATAGAAAACTATTTAGGAAAAAAACATGTGTATCAAGGACAGACGATTTGGGGAGAAGTTCCTTCTTTTCAAGGATTGTATGCCTCTACGTATTGGAACTGTCTAGAAATAGGCAAAAAAGCTTCATTAGTCAGATGCTTTCCCAAAACAGGAAGAACTCATCAAATTCGTGTTCATTTGGCAGGTCTTGGACATCCCATTTTAGGGGATTATCAGTATGGAAAAAAATTCACATGCCTTCACAATCCTCCAAGATATTTACTACATGCAGAAGAAATGGGATTTATCCATCCCAGAACAAGAGAAAAGTTGATTGTCCAAGCGATTTTGCCAGAGGATTTTTTAGATGCATATAAAAAACTATTTGAAGGAAAGACAGTTTGAAAATCTTAATTGTAAAAATGTCTTCTTTGGGAGATATCATTCATGCTTTTCCTGCACTGCAGTTATTGAGACGTCTCTATCCTGACGCGCAAATTGATTGGGTGGTTGAAAAATCATTTGTAGAACTTATTGAGTCTCATCCCGATTTAAGCCAAGCAATTTCCATTCCGCTAAAAGAGTGGCGCAAGCAATTCTGGACTAAGCGAACGTGGCAAGCAATGGCTCAATGGATCAAAGAATTTAGGCAGGTTTCTTATCAACTTGTGTTTGATTTACAGGGAAATAGTAAATCAGGTTTGATAACGAAACTAGCGAAAGGAAAGCGAAAAATTGGATTTGGGCGTCAAACTGTGTCCGAGTGGCCCAATCTTTTAGCAACTAAAGAGCGTTACAACCCTCCTAAGGGGGCAAATATTCGAGAAGATTATTTATTTTTAGTTCAAAAAACTTTAGACAAACAAGAATCCCATCAAGCAGGAGTTAAACTAAACGTTTCTTTTGAACAAGAACAAAAAATTGCACAAATTCTTCACTCACCTTATTTAAAAAAATCACTCAAAGTCATGGTTTGCCCTGGATCTAATTGGCCTAATAAACAACTGACTTTAGATACATTTGAAAAGTTTCTGTCGTATTTATCAAACCAGTATGATGCTTGCTTTGTTTTTATTTGGGGAACTTTACAGGAAAAAAAAATTGTAGGGGAGTTAACAGCTAAATTTCCAGAGACTAGTTTAATTGTAGAACGCTTAGCATTACCTCTTTTGCAAACTTTAATGTTTAAAATAGATTTAGTGATTTCCGTTGATTCCTTGGCTTTACATTTAGCAGGCACGACATCGACTCCTACTTATAGTATTTTTGGACCTTCATCTGCTAGAAAATATAAACCACTAGGGCTTTTACATGAAGCTTTTCAAGGATTATGTCCTTATGGGAATGTCTTTGAAAAACGTTGCCCTATTTTGCGTACATGCCCTACAGGTAATTGTATAAAAAATATTTCAATAAACACCTTGATCGAACATTTTTCTAAGTGGTGGTTAAACAATGAATTTGCTAAATCAAATGCTTATCATAATTAAGCTATTAATTCTCAATTAACAATTGTTGTTTAGTATTGATTTACTTTACTATTCCTTGATCAGCGGCAAGTTTAAGATATTTGTCGGCCTCTTGATCGGATTGAGCCACACCTCGCCCTTTTTTATACATCATCCCAACATAATATTGAGCGAAGGGATCCCCTTGGTCTGCCACGAGTTTAAAACATTCAAAAGCTTTTTTATAAGATGTTGGGACACCTCGTCCCTTTTTATACATACGTCCTAGGTTATATAGAGCGTCTAAATTACCTTGGTCCGCAGCAAGTTGGTAATATTTAATAGCTTCTCGATCAGACTGCGGGACACCTCGTCCCTTTTTATACATGAATCCAAGGCTAAATTGAGCGTCTGCATTACCTTGGTCCGCAGCAAGTTGGTAATATTTAAAAGCTTCTTGATCAGACTGCGGGACACCTTGGCCCTGTTCATACATCAATCCGAGTTTATACTGAGCGGTTGCATTGCCTCGATCTGCCAAAAGTTTAGTCGATAAAGTTGGGGAGGAGGAACTGTAAATAACTTTACTTTTTTTACCGCTCCAAAAAGACATCCAATCTTCTCGAATACTTTCCGAATAAGGCCCGAATCCTAAAGAAAATAGAGTTTTGCAAACTGCACGTATTCCAATTCCAATTCTACGTATTAAAGGATGTGTTTTTTCAAAGCTTCCTAAAAGCACATACATTTTCCCATTAATTATTTTACTTTGGCTGAGTTTTGAATCTGTACTAGAAGAAAAAGTAGAATAGTTAATAGGAGTATCACCCTCTATAAATTTTAAACGCATATGATTTCCTTTTTAATTTATTATTAATAATATAAAATATATATAACAATCATTATTACATATAGTTATATATTTTTTACAATAATTTTATTGTAAATATAAATATAAATAATGTAAGTTGCAAATAACTAAGTTAAAATAAAATTTAGATGTAAATAAAAAGGCCTCA
>NZ_BASL01000697.1:0-35132 GCF_000648255.1 Candidatus Protochlamydia sp. R18
ATAATTCTAAAATTTTGCTAAATTTATTAAACTTATTAGAGCAAAATAAACATGATAAATGAAGAAAAGCAGACTTTAACCTGAACTTTGGGTTTAGGTGTTTAGGCTTAAACAAGCTGTATAAAATTTGAATGACAAAGACCTCAACATGATTTAAAAGCATTGTTTACCACAACCATACTTAATCATGAGAGGTCAAAATGGATGTAACTGAACTCTATTGTACAATTGATGATTTCTGGAAATCTTTTAAGCAAGAATGGGAAAAACACCTTATAAAATCTGGAAACAAAAATCGCTTTCGCTTCTCTTTGGACTTGATCAATCTGTTTATTAATATCAATTTTCTTGCCAGTGTACTGTTCTACCTCATGCTTTAGGTCGCAACATGTACCCAATGATTTTGTTTGTCTCACCCTTGTCTATGCACTTCTTGATCTTCCCAAAAACTTTCTCTACCTTAATGCAAAAGTTAATTGCGTTTAGATCAAAATTAACACCAGCCATAAGAGCAGGAGGGGTTAGTGTTGCAGTCGTGAAAGCAATTGTTGTAAGACATGCAACCATAGTGTTGTTGAAACGAGACTAAAGTATATTAGCCATAACGTCCTTTGTTTTGTTTTTTTTGTGTACTTGATGTTATAGTAATCAAGCTCATTAAAGATTGTTTTCCATGCAAGGAAAGAAAATAAAAATGTAACAACAAAGATAACTAGATAAACTAAGGCTCTATCCCATTCAGTGAATACGATATTCATTAAAATCCCTCATTGTTAGCATGTTTTTTTGTTAGCTCTTGCGTTCTAGACGTACGTCTCAAAAAATGGATGTCATCTTAGAGTGTACTCTAACCTGATGTCAAGGATAAATCAAAAACACGTCAGAATAAAGTTACTTCCTTAATTAACACATTACAAAAAGGTTATAGACTCAAAACCGACACTTTAAGGAGATTTTATGACTGGACAACGTATTTGGGTACGTACTAGTTAGCACATACGATCAAAACCCTGACAGGCAATTGGATAATATTCAGGTCACAAGAATATTTGTAGATAAAGCTTCAGGCAAGGATGTTAAACGTCCACAATTTGAAGCCTTGATGAGCTTTGTACGCGCTGGAGACAATGTGCTCGTCCATAGCATGGATAGATTGGCTCGTAATCTCGATGATTTGCGTTCAATTGTCCAGACGTTAACTCAACGCGGCGTGTGCATTGAATTTGTAAAAGAAAGCCTAAAATTTTCAGGTGAAGATTCTCCTATGGCCATCCTTATGCTGTCAGTCATGGGAGCATTTGCCGAGTTTGAACGTTCTTTAATTCGTGAGCGTCAACGCGAGGGGATTGCTCTAGCCAAGCAGCGTGGTGCCTATTGCGGGCGCAAGCGATCTTTATCGGATGCTGATATTCGCTCATTACGACAACGCATTCAAAATGGTGAAAAGAAAGCAAAAGTTGCCAGAGAATTTGGCATTAGCCTTGAAACCCTTTATCAATATCTTCGTTCGGTATAAATATGTCTCGACGCACAATCCTATCCTACCCTTCCATACAAAGGTTATAAACAGTGAAGTTCGTGATGCAACCTATGTGCTTGACGGTCTGCTATATCACGAATCTGATATAAGAATTGAGGAACACTACATAGATACATCCGGTTTATAGATCATGTTTTTGCGCTTATGCATCTTCTTGAATTTCGCTTCGCGCCTCGCATTCGTGATTTAGCGGATAAACAATTATTTGTTACAAGTAGTAAAAAGGAATATCCCTCAATTAATACCATGATTGATGATGTAATCAATGTAAAGCACATCCGATCTCATTGAAATGAAATTCTACGTTTGGCTGCTTCCATTAAACAAGGAACGGGTACAGCTTCTTTAATATTGCGTAAGCTTGGAAGTTATCCACGTCAGAATGGGTCAGTCATGGCATTGATAGAGCTTGGGCGGATCGAACGCACTCTCTGGTTACAGAAATGTTGAATTGCGTCATCGTGTCAATACAGAACTGAATAAAGGAGAAGCCAAAAACATATTAGCAAGAGCTGTTTTTTCAATTGCCTTGGCAAAATGCGCGAGCGTAGTTTTGAAAATCAGCGCTATCGTACCTCTGGTTTTAATTTTGTGATAGCTGCAATCGTTTTATGGAATACAGTGTATTTAGAGCGAGCAAACCGGCATATGAAAGATAGTGGGCAGCAGGTGGATGAAAGTTTGCTTAAGCATTTATCCCCTCGCTTGGTTAGGAGCACATAAATTTGACAGAAGATTATGTTTGGCAACAGAACAAGGTAATGGGAACGGACGAATTCAGACCGTTGCAGGGAAAGTAACATCCTTAACGTGTTTTATCATCCGAATTCTGAGCTGAACCCTTTTAAAGGATTTAGAAATGCAGCCTTTTTAGAGATTGTCGAGAGTGATGCAGAAGGAACTTACAGAGCCGTTTATACCGTGAAATTTAACCTATATCAATTTAATAAATTCAAAGTTAATAAATTGATTCATTAAAACTTCTTTTATAAAGTTAAATTATTATCATTATTTAAATGAAAGATTCTCAGATAAAATTTTGGTTTATACAATTAACAATGATATGCTGAGCACTTGTCACAATTAAACTGAATATTTTTGCTTTTTAAAACATCTGGAACAGTAGCAATAGGATCAGTACGAACTTTTTCCCTCACTAGTTTTGCATAATATGGATCCCAATATTTTCTTGAATAAGCTCACCTTTAAATTTGCAAAGATTTCTCATCATTAGAGCTGCTTCGTAAGTCACCTTTTTCTAAAGCAAAGAGTAGAACAAATTCGTCTAGTTGGTGGCTTTCCACAACCCCGCCTACAAACTTGAAAATGAACGTACTTGTAAAATAAATCCCATTATCAGGGTTTTAAAAAAAATATCAACGAACTTGATATTAAGGATTGAAACGTTTTAAACATTTTCTAAAAAAATTAACTAGGGGAAATCATTCATTTAAAAACTGCCATAATGAACCCAAAAATGGCCATTTTTATTGATAAAATAAAATTTGAACAAGTTTACATACATTTTTTCTGGAAATAAATGCTCAGGTTTGGAATAAAACAAGACTCGATCCCTAAGGATAGGGATCTACCATCAGTAGTTTTATCAAATTGAGAAGTTTAGATTCATGAAAAAATTCAATACCTATTATCATTCTTATCTATTTAAATGCTGGCTAGTTGCCTTAGCTTATCAGTCAGGAATTTCCTCTTCTCTAGCGGCTTCCGATGAAAAATATGATGAATTTGCCAAATCTTCATCTGCCTATGTCAACCCAAGCTTGAACCAAGGAACAGGAAACATTAAAATTGTCAAAAAGAAATCTTTTCAAAATGACAGTTTAAAAAATATTGTGGGGGTAACTTCTAACACTAAAACAGCAGTTGGACAAGTTTCATCCCTTCACGTTTCTTCTTCTGACGAGTTAATTGATGATCTAAGTCATTTCTTAGCTAATGATGACAAACTTCTTGCACAACTAACAGATGGCGAGCAATCTTCTTCCCTTTTAAATTTAAATACCCCTTTTGATTCCAATCATATTCCCCTTCCGGTTTTGACTCCTTCTCAATATCCTAAAGAATCTCCTATTTCTCAACCTTCTACTTCTCAAATCGATTTAGCGCCTTCTGCTTCACAACCCTCTCAATCTATTATCGATCGCCCTCAAGGGTCCGTTGACTTACCAGATATCACCCAACCACCAGCCAATCCTCAAAAAATCAACGAGAATAATCCGTCTATTCTTACTTCGCCTAGATCTGCAAACTCATCTTCTGCCAAGACCTCAATCAATCTTGAAACAACTCCGCAAACAGACATCCCTTCAAATGGGCAAAGTTTAAAAGAGATCTCGATTAATTTTAACAACGTTTCAATGATTGAATACATTCGATTCATCAGTCGAATCTCCAACAAAAATTTTATTTTTGATGATGAAGATTTACAATTTAATGTCACAATTGTTTCTGAAGAACCAACCTCTGTTGAAAACCTTATGGCAGCTCTTTTACAAGAGCTCAGAATTCGTGATCTACTATTGATTGAACAAGGAAATAATTTAATTATCCATCGCAATTCTCGCGTACGTGCTCCCTCACGAATTGTCTTTAGCGGAACAGAACCCACAACATTTGAAACAGAAATCGTCACTCGTGTATTTCGTTTAAATACCTTAGATCCGCTCAAAGCCAGCGAAATTATTAGACCTCTTCTTTCAGAGGATGCTTTAATAGAGGTCTTACGCGACTCCAATAATCTAATTATCACAGATTTAGTTACTAATGTTAATAAAATTGCTCAACTAATTTCTACCCTCGATGCTCCTAACAGTGGAGTGATAGTTGGACAATATGTGGTTCGAAATGCTTTTGTCGCTTCGCTTGCCGATTTGGCAACTAAAATTCTACAGCCAATTGCGCAAGGAAATCCTTTTGTTTTAGTTCCTCATTCCTCAACCAATAGTATTTTTATCGTTTCTAATCCCTTCATTGTAGACAAAACTCTAGCTATTCTTGAAAATTTAGATATTAATGAAGGTAGAACTAAAATCCTTGATCTCGAAAAATTGCGTATACAGCAAGAAGTAGCTACTCGATTGAGATATCCACCAGAAACTCACCCAGGGGCTCCAGATAGCTCAGCCGTTCCGGAAGAACAAGGAGATACAAGTGGAGTGGGAACAGGTGGAATATCTCCAAAAGGGACCCCTTTAAGAGCAGGTGACACGTCTGGAACATTAAATATTCCGGGAGCCCCTCTAAACCCTAATTTTTTACCAGGTAATGAAGGAAGGTTAGGAATTTTTAAGGAAAATCAAGAATTTCTTCCCGGTGGAATCTCCCCTAATTCACGTTGGGCTCAAGACCTTCCTGCTGGACACATTGAAAGAACTCTATTTTTCATTTACAAACTTCGCTACCGTAAAGGGGAACAAATCGTCATGGCTCTTCGAAGAATCGGAGAAAGCTTGCAGATGACAGGATTAGCAAATCTAGATTTGATTGCTTCCATTAACAGTAGCCAATGGATCGAATCTTCTAATTCGCTTATTTTTACTGGAACCGTTCCTGCTTTAGAACGAATTAAAGAGCTTATTTTAGAAATTGATATTCCTCTACGTCAAGTTTTTATCGAGATGCTTATTCTTGATACAACTATTACAGATTCTTTAACGTATGGAGTGGACTGGGGATCACGTTTTGGAGGGGGTAACACGGCAGGTGGTCAGAATTTCCTTGGAACAGGATCTGGGCTTGTGGGTTCTTTAACGAATGCTATCACAAATAATCCTATTGTAGATACCGTTCTAAGTGGAGACGGCTATACAGCCGGTATTATTGGCCGTCATTTAACCCATGGTGGATTGCATTTCAGTACGATTGGAGCTTTGGTTAAAGCCATTCATTCGGATACAAAAATTAATATTATCATGAACCCAAAAATCGTAACGGAAGATAACAATACCGCCGAAGTTTTTGTGGGTTCGACAGACCGTTATAAAACACAGTCAATTGCTAACGACATTGGATCTGTTATTACCAATAATTTCCAATTTATTGATGTGGGTACCACTTTGCGAGTTACTCCATTAATTGGGAATAACGGAATTATCACTCTTGACATCATTCAAGAAGTAACCAATGACGGGGGTAACGCTAATCCTAGTGTCGGAAATAATCCCTCTGTAGTGGACGTTAACTTAGTTCCTGTTTTGTCAAAAAGTCGTACAGTTACTAAAGTCCATGTCCCAGACGGATTCTTTGTCATTTTGAGCGGTATGATTCAGAGCACCGAGTCTAGATCTGTAAATAGAATCCCCTGTTTAGGAGGGCTTCCTTTAATAGGAGGAATTTCTAAACAAAAATCAAATCGCGACAGCAAACGTAATCTCATGATTTTTATTCGTCCTCTTATCGTTGATACAGAAGAAGACCTCGAGAGTGTTACCAAACGTCAACAAGATGTTTGTATTGAAAAATCTAAATTTAAAAGATCGTGGAATTATGAACTTGATGAAGCAATGGATTTCTTAAACCTTAAATTGACAGATCCAGATGAAACTGGTCGCACGGTTCGATGATAAAAAAGATTTGTAAATATGCCATCCATCTCGCATTAACAGCTCAATTGGTCTTAACATCAAGTTGCCAAATGACAAATTGTGAGATGGATCCTATCATTGTTTACACACCGCCATCTCATCAACTTACAGATCTACCATCACCTTTTCAACGTCTTTCACATGAGGAAGAAAAAAGCGAATGGGGTAAGGAGCTAATCATTGGAGAGGTATTTGCCAAAGAATGGGATTTATATCGAGCTATTACAGCCTACAAAAGAGCTTTAATTCTTATCCCAGAAGAGTTAGTCGAACGAAAGCTGCAGCTTCATTATGATCTATTACTTTGTTATTATCTAGGTCATAAATATCAAGAAGTTGTGAACATTTTTGAGTCAACCGATCTCCTTCAAGTAAATTACTTATTTCCCGCCTTCAACAATCTTCTTCTTATTCTTTACGAAAGCTACCAGCAATTAAACCAAGAGGAAAAAGCAGAATGTATTCATAAAATGATTCAAAAATGTTCAAACGAAACAGCTAAAGATCTGACTCTATTTTCTCTTTTGAAAAAAAAACAAATTGACGAAGCTCAATCACTCATTCAACAACATCGAGACTTTAAAAGTATACAATCTAGTTTAAACACGTATTCTACATACGCCAAATCGCCCAAACGAGCCCGTTTTTTAAACGCTGTTTTACCAGGAGCTGGCTACTACTATGTAGGCCAAAAAAAATCAGCTTTAACCTCTTTTATGATTAATGCATTATTTACTTACGCTGCTTATCAATTTTTTCAAAGAGGTTATCCGGCTGCGGGTATCATTACAGCTAGTATGGAGATGGGGTGGTACTATGGAGGGATCAATGGAGCTGGTCAAGAAGCTCAGGAATTTAATAATCGTCTTTATGAAGGGGTCTGTAAAAAAATTTTGATTGACCATCAATTATTTCCAGTTCTTATGTTTCAAACGAGTTTTTAGCGTGAAAAAATATTGTTTTAAATATTTTATGTATAGTTTCATTTTTATTGCCCCTTTGTTGAGCGATCCTTGGGGGAAAGATGCGGATTTAATTTCTCCTCATTTTGATGCTTGTCCTTCTTCTTCCCCTTCTCTTTTAGCAAAATTAGGCATGCAAGCCATTCGCTTTCACCAAGAAGTGATCTCACCAGCTGACGGGCCAAGAAGCCATTTTATTCCCAGTAGTTCTCAATATACATTAAATGCAATGCGTAAATACGGTTTTTTTCGAGGTTATACGATGGGGTGTGATCGCTTAATGAGAGAAAATGACGACCCGTGGATTTACCGAACAATTCTCGATCCCAATGGTAAAACAATCAAATGGGATCCGGTTCCTTAAAATTTTATAAAAGTATATTTTTTTCATGAATTGGGAAATATTGCAAAGTTCATTCAGCACGATCTTCCGATAGGTATTTATAGCCTAGAAAAAATGATATTGATTATTAATTGGTAAGTCAAGAAGCCCTTATAAAGCACTTTTAAATTTTCCCAAGCCTCTTATTACGGTGAGCCTCTATTTAGAAGCTCTTACTAGAGAAATCCAAGAAGAAACAAACATTAAAAGCAAAAATTATTCTTTTTTTGGTAACTTTTTTCCTTGTGCTTTATCAAGTCTCTGAAGGTAGGTGGTTTAAAAGAACTCTATCACATAGCCCTGACTTATCGAGTTAATGACGCTGATTTTGAGAATTTTAATTCATCAATTATCAATGAAAATGTTAACAAAAGCCTTTGAATCAGCTGGCAATCCCCTATACTAAGAAAATTACTCCCTTCTTTTAAAAAACCTAGTAGAATTTAATTTCAGTAAAAAAATTTTACCGAAACTTTAACGCGCTTCCCCTGGCTATTAAAAAAACTCATACAATATAAATGGATTAGTTGGCTACTGGTGAAATAACTGAAGAAGGATCTATGACTTGAGAATCAGAAATAGCTTCGGGCATAGGCATCGCAGTAATAGGAGGGACAATTTCTGAAATATTTGCTGTATCGATGGATAAAAGTTCATGTGCTCGTATAAAAGCTTTTTGAACAGATAATTGAGGATGTTTTTCGTCAAAAATAAATAAATTGCTTTTTCCGACAATATCAATGATACCTGAATCACTCAAAACATCCCAAATTTGGTGGGTTAATCCACAGCCAATAAGGTGCCTTCCTGAAGATTTCAAATAATGATGAAGTTGTTGCAATGCTAAACAAGTTGTCGCATCAATATCGCGCGCATTTTTGAGCTGTAAAATGAGGACTCTTGTTGTTGTATCATCTTCTGTAATTGACTTTAATGCGGCCTGAAATAAATCTGCTGAGCCAAAAAACAGCTCCCCTTCAACCTTAATAAAACGAATACTTCGAGGTTCTTGTAAGTGATGGTGATCGATTGTATGCAAGACTCCTTCATTATCTACTGTAAACTCGACAAGCTGAGGAATCGCTGCTTTTTTTAAGTAAAGCGAAATAGACATGATAACACCTATGTAAAAAGCAATATCTAGTCTAAAAAAGATGCAAGACAATATTGTTAAAATCAAAACAAAAGCATCTGATCGCGTCGCTTTCAAACAGACAAATAATTGTTTTAAATTCACGATATTACTAGCTGATGCAACCAGAAGAGCTGCAAAAGCAGCAACAGGAATGTGTCTAATGAGAAAACCAAAAGCAAATAAAATTAAAGCAACAGTTAGAGAGCTTACTATTGCTGCTAAACGTGTTTTAGCACCATTTTCAAAATTTAATGAACTCCTAGCCGCACTTCCTGATACAGGCATCGCTCCAATAAAAGCACCAAAAAAGTTTCCTAAGCCCACTCCAAAAATTTCTTGATTTGTAGAGAGATGCTGACCCGACTTTACGGCGATGGACTTAGAAGCTGTTGTTGCTTCCATGACACTTAAAAGAGCAATAGCAAAAGCGACAGGAAGTAAGTTATTCATAATTCCTGTATTAAAATAAGGCAAACCCCAATTGGGAATTAATCCCTCACCGTTTGTCTCTCCAACAAGGGCGATAGGTTCCATTATTTTTCCAATATATTCCCAATTGAAAAATTGATATTCATTAACAATAAAATAATTGTAAATATAACCAAAAAAATAAGCAACAAGAGCTACTATAGCTAAAACAATGGCACCAGAAGGAAGCTTTCGATCAATTCTTCTTAATATGAGCAACAAACTCAAACACGTAACACCAATTAAAGCTGTCGGCCAATTGATCGTTGTCAAATGCGTTAAAATATAAACACTCATTTCATAGAGAGAAGAAAGATGACGAGGGACAGGCATACCAAGTAAGGGAAAAATTTGGTTAATCACCAGGGCAAGAGCAACTCCAGAGATATAGCCAATAATCACCGTATGACTGACAAAGTGCGTCAACCTTCCCAATTTAAAAAATGCAGCTAAAATTTGAATTGCTCCTACTAACAACATAAGTTGAGATAAAATTTGCAAAATGAGCTGCTCTTTTTCAGGACCAGAAATATCTCGATAATGGGTAAATAAAATTTCTGAAATACATGCTTGAATTAGAATAGCGATTGCATTGCTAGGACCAACAATTAAATGGCGAGAAGAACAGAAAATAGCTACCACCATAGCAGAAAAAACAGAAGCCAAGATACCACACGAAACTGGTAAACCAGCTACAAGAGCGTAAGCCATTACTTGAGGAACTGTCAGCATAGAAACAGATAAGCCCGACAGTAAATCTAAGCGAAATGCACTCCAAGAATATTTTTCAAAATCTTTCTTGAAAGCAGTCAGAGATACTTCGTCATGATGAGAGTGTGACATAATTAAATAGGTAATTTTTTATGAAAATAACTTTATTCTAATCTATTAAAAAATTTAAATTTTTCTTAACGCTGTCTAGGCTTTTTGAAAAAAATATAATATAAAAATAAATGCTCTTTATTAAATAATAAACAAATTTAACTTTTAATTATAAAACCTATCAGGATTGTTTTGAAACAATTATTTAAAATATATATATTTTTAATCGCTTTTTATTTAATATCTTTCTGTAGTAATGCTTTTTCGAAGCCCAAAATTCAAGTCAGACCACTTATCAAAAAGATTAGAGCTAAAAATATTAAACTATTTGATTCAGAACTTTTCATTCTAAATTGTTCGTCAATTGTAATCAACCGAGGATCATCATGACCCATTTACCCAAACTCGCCATTGTTGGGCGACCAAATGTGGGAAAATCAGCACTATTTAATCGAATCTGCAAACAAAAAATTGCAATCGTGGATGAAGCGGAAGGAATAACTCGGGATCGATTGTATGCAGAAGGCGAACTATTTGGACTTCATTTTCAAGTAATCGATACAGGCGGTATTAATGCTCGTTCAAAAGAAGTTTTTAATGAAGAAATCAAACGTCAAGCTGAAATCGCGATTGAAGAAGCAGATACGATTGTTCAAGTTGTCGATGCTCATGTCGGTTTAACAGAATTAGATAAAGAAGTTGCGAGAGTTTTGCTAAGAACAAAAAAGCCTGTTTGTTTGGCCGTCAATAAAATTGACAATTTATCGCAAACGTCTTTAATGCATCAATTTCATTCTTTAGGAATCAAGCAAATGGTTCCCGTTTCAGCAGCGCAAGGCTGGCAAATCGCAGAACTATTGGAAACAGCTTTTGAAAAAATTTCGCGTGAAATTGAATCTCAAGAAACTTTTTCTTCCATTAAAGTGGCGATTGTGGGAAGAGCTAATGTAGGAAAATCTTCCCTGGTTAACTACTTATTAGATGAAGACCGTTGCATTGTTAGTCCTATACCTGGAACAACTCGTGATAGTGTAGATATTTCATTTACCCATAAAGATGAATGCTACACTCTTATTGACACAGCGGGAATAAGACGAAAACGAGCTGAACATGAAGTTGTCGATAAATTTGCTGCAATTCGCACCGAAAGAGCTATTGAAAGGGCTGATTTATGCGTTTTGATGCTAGATGTTCAAGAAGGAATTACAGCGCAGGATAAGAAAATAGCGAATACGATCGAAGAAGCTGGACAAGGCTGTATCATCTTGCTTAATAAATGGGACCTTATTCAGGGTTTCCGTATGGAACATTGCCTGCAAAACTTGGAGGAAGAAGTTCCTTTTCTTCGTCATTGTCCCAAGATTTTCACCTCTGCTAAAACGGGGCGGAATATTGATAAATTGTTTCCTTTAATTCAAGAAGTTTATGCAAATTCGCAAAAAAGAATCACAACACATCAATTGAATAAATTCATCGGAGAAGCACTCCAAAAAAATCATCCTCCTATGATTCAAGGTAAGCGTTTACGCATTTATTATATGGCACAGGTTGCCGTTAAACCCCCCAAATTTATTTTATTCGTTAATTATCCGAATTTGATGACCGATACTTATAAAAAGTATCTTTATAATCAATTTAGGGAAGCTTATGCCTTTACTGGCGTCCCTATCCTTATTCATTTGAAAGGAAAAACAAAAAGAGACAAACCAGTTTCTTCATTGTCTCTGGCTCAAAAACAAACAAAATCAACAGATCAGGAAAATAATGAATATGATGAATTGTATCAGGAACAGAGGGTAAATGATGAAGACTATTATTTTGAAAATGAAGAAGATTTAACAGAAAAATAAGAGGAAACTAAGATGGAAGCTCCGCTTCATTTAAACTTAAATCTTTCGTCCGGTCATTTACCTTCTCAGATAAATACCATTAAAGAAATAGATCGTAAAATAGAAAACACTTTGATTAGAGCTTTTAAAAGCCCTACTTTTTATGCATTTGTTTGTTTGGGAACATTAACGGGACTGTCTTTTTCTACTTTGATTAGAATCACCATCTTATCACCCAAATTACTAAAAACAACTTTATTAGCTTTATCTCTTGCTTTTATTTTTTTACTAAAAAATAACAATCATAAAATTTGGTTTGAGTTTTCTCTTTTATGTATTAGGCTAGAAGCTGCTTTTGTTAAAGTTATGTCTAAACTACTTCCCTTTTCTACGAAAAGAAATTGGTATGATGAAATCCAATTTTCTCACAATTCTACCATGAACCATAAATTACTTTTAGGAGCTATTCCTTTAGCGACGATGTCTCACCATCGAGAACTTCAAAACCTTTTATCTGATCGTTCATTTTCTGTTTTAAGTGTTTTAAAAACATTTGAAAACAGTGAAAATGGATGTATAGGATCTCCTGTTTTCCCAACTGACTGGGCTCATTTAAGTATTCCACATAAGCAAATTGAAATTTTTGATTTACATCCCATTCCTATCAATGAATTAAACGAAGGGGTTAACTTCATTCATGAGCAATTGCAGCAAAGACATGTGTATGTTCATTGCAAAGTTGGTAGAAGCCGTAGTGCGATGATGATTATTGGATATATCATGAAATATTGCCAGCATGAGCTAGTTCTACAAGAAGGCACGAATTTAGTTCAACAAGCAATCAATTTTGTAAGAAAAAGTCGCCCTCAAATTTACATTAATTCTGTTCAAAAACAAGCTTTAAACAATTATGCTGTTACCCTGATGTCAAATTCTGTAACGCTGTAATTGAAATTTAATAGAAAAGTCACTAGGAATAAAAAACCCGTTTGTTTTACAAAGAATTTTTATTACTTACTTTACCTATGAAAGGGTAGATGGAAAATAAATTTTTTTATCCCTAAATCCAAATCTCAAAGAAAAAACTTTAAATTCAAGTTACTAGATCAAATCGTTATAAAGTGCAAATTATGTTTGAAATTTTATTGATTTTAATGTGTTTGATTCTTAACGCATTTTTAGCTGGAGCAGAAACAGCTTTTATTGCAGTTAGTAAATCAACTTTGAGAGAATGGATTAAAAAGGGGCATGCAAGAGCTAAATTGCTTTTAACTTTACGCGAAAATCCAGAGAGAACTCTATCCGTTATTCAAATAGGAATTACTTTTTTGGGGGCATTTGCAGCAGCTTTAGGGGGTGCTGGTGCCGAAGAAACCATTACTCCTTGGCTAACTTCTACGTTTAGATTGACTGAGACTTTAGCTGAAATTCTTTCGTTGATGATTGTTGTTGTTCCTTTAACTTTCGTTAGTGTGGTAGTTGGAGAGCTTGTTCCCAAAACTCTGGCATTAAGACGCCCTTTATTTTTTGCTTCGAAATCTGCACCTTGGCTCTTTCAGGCCAGCCGATTTATCAGCCCTATTGTTTCTTCACTTGAATGGTCGACCAAAATGGTTTTAGCCTCTTTTCCAAAACACCACGTTGTGAGTGAAGAAAGTCAAGAGGAATCAAATTTTCCCTTAGAACATCTTTCAACGTTCGATAAACAATACATTTTTAATATTGTTAAGGTTGAAAAAACAACTGTCAGAGAAATTTTTGTTAGTTGGCCTGAAGTTGTTAGCGTTAACAGTGCTCAAACATTGTCCGAAGTAGAAAACATTGTCATCTCATCAGGTCATACACGCTTACCTGTTTTACAAGGTCAAGAAGTTATGGGAATTATCAACGCTAAAGAATTTTTAGCTTTTCAAAAAACTGGGCAACAAAATTGGATGTCTATTGTTCGTCCCCCCCTTAAAATTGAAGATAAATTACCCATTCTCTCTGCTCTTCGTTTTATGCAAGATCATCGGAGTCATATGGCTATTGTCTATCAAGGAAAAAATAAAAGTGGAATTGTTACCATGGAAGCCATTTTCGAAGAAATAGTCGGTGATATTTACGATGAAGAAGATGATGGATCATTAAAAAGGATCTTGGGTCGTTCTATAAAATGATTTGTAAAATTAGAAGAATTTTTTTTATTATTCTACATCTGAAAGAGTCATATGATCATCATCTTTTTCTTCGTAAGTGAGAAGTTCAATTAGTTCATTTCTGGTGAACTTTTTCAAAGTATTTTGATCATCAACGCCAATGATTTCTTCCATTAGCTGACCTTTTCGGTTTATCATTGCGTCAATTTTTTCTTCAAAAGTTCCTTTTGTCACAAGTTTAAAAACTTGAACTCCTTTCATTTGCCCAATTCGATGAACACGATCTGTCGCTTGATTTTCACGCGCCGCGTTCCACCAACGATCATAATGAATTACAACAGAAGCTGCTGTTAAGTCAATTCCCAATCCTGCGGCTTGAAGTGATCCCACAAAAACTTCACACGAAGGATCATGATTAAATTTTTGCAGCTGTTCTTTTCGATTTTGTGTTGACCCTCGAATCGACGCATAACCAATTTTTTGATCATTCAAGTAATTTTCAATAATATCTAGCATGCCAAGATACTGTGAAAAAACCACTACTTTTTGCTGGCTTTCCCTTGCTTCACGTAAAAGCTCTATAAAAAGTTCCCATTTACCAGAAGAGTACTTTTGATAGTCTCCCGGATTTTTTAAATGAACTGCTGGATGATTACAAATTTGCTTAAGACTAGAAAGAAGAGCAAAAATATGTAAATAGGGGATAGGTGTTTGATCATCTTTTAAATCTTGCATTAAATGACGTTTACGCTGTTCTAAAACTTCTGTATAAAGTTGCTGTTGATAAGGAGACAAATCACAATAGGCTATTTCTTCACTCTTTTCGGGTAAATCTTTCAACACATCTTCTTTTTTACGACGCAATGTAAAAGGTTTAATTAATCGATTTAGGATATCTTTTCTGTGTGAATTATATTCTCTTTCAATAGGTTTAATAAAAAGCTCTCGATAGTCATTTTCGTTTGGCATGTAAGTTGGCAGAACGATGTCAAATAAAGATTTCAATTCTCTCAAATGATTTTCAATAGGAGTCCCCGTTAATCCTAATTTCATTTGAGCTTTAACATTTTTTAAAGCAGCATAAACTAAACTTGTCTGATTCTTGGCGACTTGAATTTCATCGAAAATAGCAATTTCAAAATTTACTTGAGAGAGAAGTTCTTTCTCGTTACGAAGAATTCCATAAGATGTCAGAAGAATATCGTAACTTTGATGAAAAGCTGCTAAACTACGTTTTACACCAAAAAATGTACAAATCCTCAAACCTGGCAAAAATTGCTCTAATTTATCTTGCCAATGGTAAATGACAGAAGTTGGACAAACGATAAGAAAATGCCTTTGAATCCCTTCTGCGTAATTACGATAAAGATTAGCTACAGAAGCTATCAAAGCCATGGCTTGATGGGTTTTTCCCAGCCCCATATCATCGCAAAGTAAACCAGCTAATTGTTGATGATAAAGAAACCATAACCATTGAACACCAATTTCTTGATACGGTCTTAAATGACTGTTAAGACCTGTAATATTAGGTACATCTGGGGTTTGAAGTTCCTGTAAAGCGATAAAATTTTTCTGACTAGATTCTAAATCAAGATTTTCAGTTTCAAAAAATTGTATTTGCTCGAAAGCATTGATGCGCATAAATTCTAACGTTGTCAAAAAAACCACTTCTTCATCTTTATCAAATCGATCTTTATCTAATCTGCGAATCCAATCTAATTGTTTATCTTGAAGAGCGATTAATCCTGCCTCAAAAAAAGCAAATTGTTGCTTCTTTTTGTTTAAAGCTTGGCGAAGAGCCGTAATAGAGATGATACCATTTTCAGTTTGATAATATAGTTTAAAGCGATACCAACCTTTACCTTTTTTCTCTTCCGCTTCAACAAAACTTGTCACCAATTGTTTTTTTTGAGGTTTGAGCAATCTTGGGTCGATATCATGAATGTAAGGGCGAATTTCTTCCATTTCATAAGAGAGAAATAAATCTAATTCTTCCCCTGCTAATTCAACAGGGTAACGAAATTTTTCAGGAAGTCTTAAGGGAGCAGAGAGCTCATAAAACCCCTTTTTTTCGATATAAATGAAATCATCAAACAAACGGAAATTTGTGTCTTTCAAAAAAGGTAACAAAACGTATTCGGGATTAATTTTTATTGTTCCCTTTTGAGTCATCTGAAGATGGAGTTTCGTTTTTTCGAGAGGACATTTTTCATAAAAAAAATGAGGAATCAAAGATAGCTCGTCGCGATTCATTCGAATAAATAAAGGAACTTGTTCGGGACTTAATGAAAAACCAGGCTTTAATAAATGGCTAAATGGGCCAACGGATTTAGAATAAAATCCATACTCTTCTAAATAAACCCATACTCCAAAATCCTGCAAACGAGCTCGTTGTTTTGCTTTAGCTAGGGAGCATTGAAAAGTAAGACGATTTGTTTCACTCACTTGATAACTTAATTGATATTCAATGCTTCTAATATGCGTATGAAATCCTTCTATGTTATTTAACCAACCACGATTTTGTGTCACAAAATCTGATACTTGATAAATAGGAATAATCGTTTCCACTTCCTCAAAACGCTTATTTTCTAAGGGATAAAAACCTTCTCCATCTAGATAAGCCCAATCTCCAATGATCCGTGAATAATTTAAAGATAAGTCGCCTATTTCAAATAAATAAGCAACAATATGCAAATTCCATTTTTTATCGAAAAACAATTGATAGGAAGGAACCTGTACAGATCTATGAATTACTTCATTTGTTAATAAAGTAGAAAGAAAACGTTGATGCTCAGTTAAAGCAACGGACAATTGTTCTTCTTCTAATTCTGGAGTTTGCAATAGATTATGTGGTTCATCAGTATAAAACCCCTTTTCAGGAATAAATATCCAATTTTCTAAACGTATCCCATCTAAGAAAGAATCTGATTCCTTTTTAATTTTAGGTGCTTTCTCAAGAGTTCCTTCAAATATGCGCATGATTCCCGTTGTTTTATCATACTCTATACGATCAATTCCTTGATTATTAGCATTTCGAACTGATAAGGGAGATTTGACAGTAGCTAAAGAAGGAATAATGAATGGCAAATTAGCTTCAGATAAATAAAACCCTATTTCTAAATCGTAGAAATCAATTTGTATCCAATTAGGGAGCTTTTTTTTAGAATACTGGAATGATACTTGATACGCTTCTTGATTATCTTGTTTACGCATTAGCCATTTTGCTAAATCACTCCAATAAGAAAGATCATATCTTAACTGTGGATTAGGCCGACCCTCACGCCAAAGTAAAAGATCTTCGTTGGATAAATTAGAAAATTTTAGAGAAGTTTCTTCTGTTTCTTTAGGGCGAGGAGTCACTAGTTCATCTAAAAATAAAATCGATGAATCACTCAAAGCTTTGATAGAAAAAATAATTTTTTCTGAACTAGACTGAAAAATATAATGACCAGGTTGGAGTTGCTTTAGCTCCATTAATGCGTCATTTAAACGATCTTCATAAAGAAAACACAGATGATTCCACAAAGATTGTTCAAATCTTAAATGTAAGGGTGTTTCATTTGTATTGAATAAACTCAAATAAGCAACAAGTTGATGTAAGCATCCTTCACCCTGACTATTACACGAACAAAAAGCATCTTTAATGTTTCCTTGTGCTTCTAATTGGAGAAAAACCCAATACTCTAAATGTGTGTACAAATCTTCAACAAGAATCTGATAAGTTGCCCCAGAAAATTCAATCTCTTTCGCTAATTTTGCATTTAGCGATTTTTCTGCATCTTGAGAATAAGGTTGTAAATAGGAAGGAATAGCAGTCATCGTTTCTCTTTAAAGCTAAAAGGACAATCAAATTTTCTTCAAAACTTTTAATCATATAATAATCAGAAAAATAAATGTATAAATTCTAGAGCTAATTGCAAGACTCTGAAATTTTGAATTTTTTGTGGTAATTAAAGAAGAAATGATATTGCAAGTGTCAAATGTCAAACATAAGGTCAATCAAAGAGGCTTAATACTCTAAGTCTGATTTAAGCTCTTCCAAAACAATTCCAGAAGGTAGCTGATCACCAAATAACCGATCCTTTTCTATCTGAGAAAATCTCCTTTCAGAAGACAAATGATGAGTTAAATCAACATCTGGAAATTTTTTAATTAACTTCTGAATTAGGGTTTCAGATACATTCAATTCTCTTTGATTTGTCTTTTTTGCTAACTGTTCTAACAAGAAAAGGTATTGAAATGGATCTTTAGGAGTGATTTTTAACAACAGCTCAATCCATTTTTCAACAATGTCTTTTGAAATAACTTGACCTGCAGATCCATAAATCAAATTCCTCGTTCCAATTCGCGAAAGAGCCCAATAATCGCATATTTCTTCTTCACCTCGAACAAATCTTTGAAGAATTAAATTTCCTAATCGATGTTTTAAAGAAAGTTCAATTCTTTCCAAAGCCGCAAAAGCTCTAATTTTTTCTGAATAGGCATAAACTTCATTTTTTCGCTTACAATTTAATTGACCACTTTTTTTATCTACCAAAGTTTCTATTAAATCACTAGCTATTTGCATTTGTTGGCCCTTATTCAGCCCTCCAGCGATTCGTCTAAAACAAATCCATTTTTGAATTAACACCTCTTGTGTTTTGCTGCTCTTGAAATCACTTAAAATAATTTTCCATAGCTCTTTAACCCGAAAATCGTCAAGAGGAAATCCAAATCCTGGGCGCAGAAAAAATCCTGCTAAATTCCACCATCGCGTTTCATATTCTTGCGAAAGTTTTCGATTTGTTGCACACTTTAATAAAGGATTCCACAATTCTCTTAAAATGCTTAACGACCAATCTTTCCTTTCTATTCCTAATTGATTTTCAAGTTTTTCTATCAATTGATTTGATTTGATAGAGGAGGTTCCCATAAAAAATTCTTCAAGGATTTTTGAAGCAAGTTTTAAATAAGTCGTATCAAATGTTTCATCCTTTCTTATCTTATCGATAAACTGTAAACTATCCTCTTGCCCAGACACTGAACGGAGTTGAAATTCTAAATGCCAACGGTGTTCAGTTTTTTGAGATTCTAACCAAAGTTCTAAAGTACCAATTGGAGTAAGATGAATATTCAAACAAGCAGGAATTTCTTCGTTTTCTGTTTGTTTTTTTCCATAGCGAAGAACCGTTTGAATCAAGGGTAAGCGATGCATTTCTTGTTCATCAATCAATATCTGATCACCTTCTTTATCATTTAATCTCATATGTGACGTCAATAAATGAAAACACACTGGAGTATTAGTTCGAAGAAAAAACGTTTGTGAGGGTTTGAATACAGCTCCTTCCTCAGCTCCCCTAGCAAGCAAGGTTAAAGCTTTTTTAACAATTTTTCCTTGAGCATCTTTAACATCTATTTCCAAATAATAAGTTCTTGGCAATCCTCCTCTGATAGAAACCCCTTGGCCTCGACGCGCTTTTGCATAATAGGCAGCTCCTTTTGCAACAGCTAAGTCCAAACTAGCAGAAACTAAAACGGAGGGAGGAGCAGATGAAAACCATTGAGCAAGAGCATCAATAATTGCTTGCTGAAACAAAATTGGCTTCAGAACACCTCCATTAAAAAGAATATAATTGATTCTTTTATTGGTTTGAAAATAGTTTGCTTGCTGCAAAAAACGAGCCAAATGCTTTAAAATTGATGGCTCATCTTCATAAGGTAAACCAACTGTTCTGATTCCTTTTGTCTTATTAAATTTTAATGCCTCCTCCAAGTTAAGAAAATTAAAAAAACCCTTTAATAAATACTGTTGTAATTCTCCCCTTGTAAGAGAGGTTGACATACTACCTTTGATGACAGACGATCCAGAGCCTTGCAAAGTTACTGTATAAGACTCTTTCACGTGTTTGGTATCCAATAACGCTTCTTTAGCAAAACGAGCTTCAGCGAGTAATTGAAGCCATTGAGTTGACTCAAGATTAGAAAATCCTTGTGCTTGAAATTTTTGTTCTAGATAATGGGCAAGAGCAGAATCCATGTTATCTCCCCCCAGCAGTAAATGGTCTCCTACAGATCTACGTTGAAAAAAAAGCTCTTTTCCTTTTTCCTGAATTTCAATTAAACTAAAATCAGTGGTTCCTCCTCCGACATCACACACTAAAATAGTTTCTCCAGCAGAAAAAATCTCTTTCCACTGTTTCTCATTTTGAGAAATCCAACTATAAAAAGCTGCTTGAGGCTCTTCTAAAAGCGTCACATGTCGCAATCCTGCCAAACGAGCAGCTTCAATTGTAAGAGTGCGAGCTACCTCATCAAAAGAAGCTGGCACAGTCAAAATAATTTCTTGTTCTTCAAATTCTGAAGAATGATCTTCTCTTGCGAAAGATTGATTCCATGCCTCTTTAAGATGAGACAAATATTTTGCACAAGCTTCGACAGGGCTAATTCTTTGTAGAGGATCTGCTGCCTCTATTGGTAATATTTTATCCTGTCTGTTAGCTGCTACATGACAAAGCCAACTTTTAGCCGATTGGACAAGTTTCGTCGGAACACGAGCTCCTTCTAATTTAGCAAATTGCCCTACAACAGAAAATTTTTCTTCTTTCCAAGGAAGGCGTAAAGCCCCTTCCGGCCATTCATTCGTGCTTAATAAATAACAGAATGAAGGGAGCGTTGAGAGAGATTCAATCTTTCCTGGTGCTGTTAACTGAGAAATAGAGAACAGCTCTATAGACCAATACGGTTTTAACGTATCTATGAAAGAAATCGCACTATTGGTAGTCCCTAAATCAATGCCTATAATGTAGCGCATAGTCCTCAGAAAATTAAATTTGAATTTAATGAAAGAAAAACATGTATCAAAACTTAAAATGAGGTGTTTTGCAACCTGTTAACCGTTTTTTATTTGAAAAATTTAAGATAAGAGATTTTCTGCTGGAACATATGTATAACCTAAATCGTAAGCCACTGACTCATTCGTAATTTGCCCAAAACAAACATTCAATCCATGACGTAAACCCACATGATCGAGTAGGGCTTTTTTCCATCCTTTATTGGCAATCACAAGAGCATATTCTGTAGTAGCATTTGTTAATGCTTGAGTTGATGTTCTTGCACAAGTGCCCGGCATATTCGTTACACAATAATGAAGAACACCATCAACTACATAAGTAGGTTCAGTGTGAGTGGTAGGTCTTGATGTTTCCATACATCCACCTTGATCTATTGCTACATCGACAACTACTGTACCGGGAGACATTTTTTGGATCATTTTTCTCGTTACAAGCTTAGGAGCTGTTTTACCTGGAATAAGAACAGCACCAATGACGAGTGCTGCCTTAGAAACCGCTTCCTCTATTGTTAAAGGAGAAGAATACATTGTCTTCAAAGTAGGTCCATATAATGCATCCAAAAACCGTAAACGGTTTAAATCTCTGTCAAATATTGTCACACTTGCTCCAAGCCCAAGAGCCATACGGGCTGCTTCTGTTCCAACAACGCCACCCCCAATAACGACAACCTCAGCAGGTGCAACACCAGGCACACCACCTAATAATAACCCTTGCCCTCCATAATTGAGTTGTAAGCTTGTAGCTCCCACTTGAATAGCGATGCGACCTGCAATTTCACTCATAGGAATAAGAAGAGGTAAACGCCCTTGAACATCAGTAACAGTTTCATAAGCAATAGCAACAACTTTTTTTTCTACCAGATGTTTAGTTTGCTCAGGATCGGGAGCTAAATGTAAATAGCAAAATAAAATTTGCCCCTCTTTCAAAAGAGGAAATTCACTAAGTTGGGGTTCCTTAACTTTAATAATCATTTCAGAATTATAAACCTCTTCTGCCGACTGAACAATTTTGGCGCCTGCACGGGTGAACATTTCATCATTATATCCAATTTTATCTCCAGCAAGGGATTGCACAAATACTTGATGGCCTGCATCTACTAATAAACGCACCATGCTAGGAGTAGCTCCGACACGATATTCATGATTTTTAATCTCTTTCGGAATCCCAATAATCATAATTCTCTCTCAGTTTATAATAACAGTTTGATTAATCTACTAAAGTCACTTCTGGAGTTTGATGAGTAAATTCTAATGACAACAATTTAGAAACACCTTTTTCTTCCATGGATACTCCAAATAAGACATCTCCAATTGCCATCGTTCCTTTATTATGAGTAATAATTAGAAACTGACAACGATCTGCAAAATGTTTAACGACATTAACAAAACGTTCAACATTTGAGTCATCTAAAGGAGCATCAATCTCATCGAGGATACAAAATGGAGCTGGTTTAACTTCAAAAATCGCAAATAAAAGTGCGACCGCGGTTAAACATTTTTCACCTCCTGATAACAAGCTAATCGAACGCATCTGTTTTCCAGGAGGTTTAGCGCTGATTTCAATTCCAGCTTCTAAAATGTCATCGGTTTCTGTAAAGTGAAGGTCTGCTTCCCCCCCGTTGAATAAAATTTGAAAATTCTTCTTAAAATTATGGCGAATTTCTTCAAAAGTCTCTTTGAAAAGCTTGCGGCTTTCCTCATCTAATTGTGATATGATTTGCAATAATTCTTTTTTAGATTCATGCATATCTTGAAGTTGTTGATTTAAAAAATTAAACCTTAATTGATGCTTTTCCAAATCTTCTATAGCGGATAAATTCACATCGCCTGCAAGTTGAATTGTTTGTTTGATTGTGCGGATTTGTTTTTCAACTTGTTCAAGAGAAAGATCGATCGGTAATGTCAATAATACAAGATCTGCCATAGCCAAATCATAACGTTCTCTTAATTCCGTTTGTAAAGCTTGAGCAGAGGAACTTAAATGAGCTTCTAAAATTTGAATTTGAGCTAGATCAGATTCCATTTTCTTTGTTTCAGCATATTGAGATAAAGTTTTTTGTTCCAAATCTTCCAAAGATTTTTTTAGAATTTCACATTCTTTTTCTCTATCACTATATTCATTATGAATGAATTGTAATCGTTCTTCAAGAGAGGTTAAAGACAATTGATTTAGAGAGTGTTTTTGTTTTAAATGATATTGTAATTCTTGGGATTCTCCCATCTCCTCTGTGAATCGTTGCACTTGGTAATCATGGTCTTGTTCTTTAGACTCCAATAAATGATGTTGATGCAACAAATGTTGTTTATTTTCTGAAAGTTGTCGATATAACTCTCCTTTTTCTTTATGGTCTTGCAATTGAATACGAAGAGTGCTTTCTTGCTTTTCTAATTCTGACTGCAAGAGGTCAACTTCCTGCTGACGTTGAATAATGTCTTGTCTAAGGATAAAATGTTTATTTTGAATTTGTTTAAGAAGGTAAGTCTGCTCTTCAATTTGTTCAAAAATAATTTTTTCATCAATTAAAATTTGAGTTTGCTCAATTTTTGATTTTTCTAAATCTCCTAATATTCTTTGCAAACCAAAATTTATCTCTACTAATTTCATTTCATCTCTTCGAAGCATTTTATCTAATTCAGCTCTTTCTGCTTGTAAAGAGGTTTTTTGCTGCACCATCCGTGAAAGGATTTGTTCTATTTTAAGAACCTGATTTTCCTTTTCTTCTAATTCAATTCCTAAGCTTTTTAACTCTGTTTCTCTCAAAAAAACTTGGTTTTCAGAGATTTTGACTTTAAAAAAGACATTTTTATGATCGATAAAATTTTGATCGGGAGTCCACCCCTCTAGGCCTGGTTCATTTAAATTTTTGCTAACTTCTTCATAGGAATTAAAGAGAATAACATTTTGAAGAAAATGCATAATCACAGGATGGACATCTTTTTTAATTAAAAAAGAGTGTGGATTTTTAGAAAAATTTTTCCTTTCTTGCAACATTTCCAAACAAATTAATGAGTAATCTTGTAAATTTTCTCGTTTAGCAAATTGAAGAATTTGTTCAAAATCTGCTATCGTTTCGACGACAAGCGTTTGTGAATAAGCTTTTAAAATAACAGAAGAAACTTCAGCAATCTCTGGTTCTAATGCAATAAATTCATACAAGGGTCTCAACTTTTTAAAAAATAAGCTTTGCGAATTTTGACTTTCAAAAAGCAATCGTTTACTTCCCGAAGAAAATCCTTCATGTTCTTCTCTCATGCGAAGCAAAACTTTTTGCCGAGCTATTAATTCAATAAGTTTTCTTTTATGAATTTCTATTTCTTTTTGCTTAGTTTCTTGATCTCTGGCAATAGTTTTTAATTCTTCTTCATATTGTTCTAAACGATCTTTATGGGAATCTACTAAACCTGATATTTGTTGAAGTTGCTTTTTCTTTTCTTGGATAAGTTGGGTTATTGTTTGACTATCTTCTGACAATTGCTTTAATCGAATTTTGAGAGTTTCTTTTTTATCTTCGTAATTTTCCAATCTCACTTCAGTTTGTTTTATTTCACTTAATAACTGACTTTCTTCCTGTAAATGCTTAATATGCGTTTGCTGCTTAAGTTGCAGCTCTTGTCGCAATTTAGTTACTTCTCTTTCCTGAAATTTGACTTTGTCTTGCTGATGGGAAATTTTCGATTCAATGTCTTTAAACTCTGCTTCTAACTTATTTTGATTGGATTGAATTTCTTGCAAAGTCTTTTGGCGAGCTTGACGGGCAATCGCTAATTCTTCTAATTCTCTTTTGATTTTTCTTTCTTTTAATTGTATTTCTTCTAGACGTTGCTTTTCATTTTGATTTTCTTGGATGAGAAGTTCTTTTTCATTTCGAATCTTAAAAAGTTCTTCTTGCTTACTTTTTAAATTTTTATCGCTCGTTTGAATATGCAGTTTAATTTTCTGCGATTCTTGTTGAGATTGAATTAAAGATTGTTGTTGAATTGTTAAACGTTCTTTTTGCTTTTCCTGCTTTTGATTCACATCCGTTTTTTTCTTTTCGATCCCTTCCCAACGCAATAAATAACTTGTCTTTTCAAAAGATTCTAACTGCGTTTTACTTTCTTTAAATTGTAAGGCTTTTTTAGCTTGTACTTGCAATGTTTCAATTTGCTTACCAACTTCTAAATGAATATCGTTAACGCGGGAAAAATTCAAATCAGCTTGTTCGAGTCTTTTTAAAGCCTCTCTTTTACGCTGTAGAAAACGTAAAATTCCAGCTGCTTCTTCAAAGATATGACGCCTTTCTAATGGAGTATAATTAATAACCTGATCGAGCTTGCCTTGCTCAAATATAGAAAAAGCATTTCGCCCTACTCCTGAATCTAAAAATAAACCTTGGATATCTTTTAAACGAACTAAATTTCCATTGATAAAATACTCTGATTCTCCGCTTCGATGTAATCGCCTTGTTAAAGTAATTTCTTCGTAGTCAATAGGTAATGCTCCCTGTACTTCTGTAAGCGTTAAAGAAACCTCAGCAAAATTGAGGGGTCTACGATGATTGGTTCCTGCAAAAATAATGTCAGGCATTTTATGGCCTCGCATAGACTTAGCTGACTGCTCACCTAATACCCAGCGAAATGCATCGGCAATATTTGATTTACCGCATCCATTAGGACCCACGATACATGTAATTCCTCGATCAAAATTCAGAACTGTTTTATCTGCAAATGATTTAAATCCTACAGCCATGAGTTTTTTTAGACGCACAATAACCTCCCTTTATGCAACAGCAAATAGCATATCAGAAGAAGTTCTTTCAAAACGAGTATTTTGTGTTAAGCTAACCTGTTAGATTATTTTTTTGTCATCTATAGAAATCCTTCCTTTTAAGAAGAGAGTTTTTTATACTCTTTTTATTATCATTTTGAGTAAAGGACATGCCATGATTGATATTCGCTTAATCCGTAAAGATCGTTTTGCAGTCGAGAAACAGTTAAAAACGAAAGATCCGCAAATTGATCTTACTAATATTTGTCACCTCGATCACTCTATTCGCGAAGCTAAAACAAAAGTTGAAACTCTCAAGGCAAAACGTAATGAGATTTCTCAGAAAATCGGAGAAATGAAACGGGCTAACCAAGATACTTTTTCTTTAATGAATGAAGTAGCAGGGTTTGGAACAGAAATTCATCTTTTGGATAACCAAATTAAAGAATGGGAAGAACAATTTAATTATGAGTTATCTAGCTTACCTAACCTTCCCATGGAAGATATTAAAATCTCTCAAGATCCTAAAGAAAATGTTGTTATCAAAGAGTTTGGACAAAAACCTATTTTTTCTTTTCCATTCAAAAATCACGTAGAACTTAATGAAAAATTAAATTTATTTGATTTTAAGCGTGGAGCTAAAATTTCTGGAACAGGCTGGCCCGTTTATCGAGCCATGGGAGCACGTCTAGAATGGGCCCTCATCCAATATATGATCGAAATTCACGTCAAAAATGGATTTACACAATGGATCCCTCCCCTTCTTGTTAGAAAAAATACTGTGTTTGGATCTGGACAATTACCTAAATTTGAAAGTCAACAATTTAAAATTCAAGATGAGGATTATCATCTTTATTTAATTCCCACAGCCGAAGTTCCTCTTAATGGATTGCATATGGATGAAATTATTCCTCAAGAAGAGCTCAGTCTAAAATATGTAGCCTACACCCCCTGTTTTAGGCGTGAAGCAGGGGCAGCAGGATCGCAAGAACGTGGTCTAATTAGAATGCATCAATTTAATAAAGTCGAAATGTTTTGCTTTACAAAACCGGAGGAAAGCGCACAAGTATTCAATCAAATGATGGATAGCGCAGAGGAAATTTTGCAAGGCTTAGAACTCCATTATCGTAATGCTTTACTAGTAACTGGTGACATGTCTTTCGCTGCAGCGCGCACAATAGACATTGAAGTTTGGTTACCAGGACAAAACAGATATTATGAAGTCTCTTCTGTATCTAATTGTACAGATTATCAATCCCGTCGTTCTAATACACGTTTTAGACGTGAAGACGGAAAGTTAGATTTTGTTCATACCCTTAATGGTTCTGGATTAGCGACTTCTCGATTAATGGTTGCTTTATTAGAAAATAATCAGCGGGAAGATGGCTCTGTTTGTATTCCTAATGTCTTACAACGCTATTTAAACGGACAAAGCACATTGAATCCCACAATTTGAAATATAAGTAAGCGAATTTACCTTGTTAACAATGTAAATTCGCTCTGAGGCCTCTCTTACTAATAAAAATAAGTCTTTTAAAATCAATCTATTACAAACAAAAATTTCTTAGTTCTTGAAAAAAGTTATATTATCAATTATAAGCTTATTTATTTTAAAAAATTAGTATTATTAATCCTTTTAATAGATCAGAACTAGATTTGTAATTTCCTAAAAACAGCTTTAGTAAACAGTTTGATTTGCATTTTACTTAAGCATTAGTTGACAATTTACAGATCTGAAATTGTCGAAATCTAACTTTTTTTAAGCATTTTACTGACTTAAATAAAAATCAGAAACATTTTATTGCAAAATCTTTAAGAGAGAACTATTTTACAAGTTCTTTATTTTCAAAGGGCTAAAATAATAAAAATTTCGCAAAAAAAAACCTTTGACAGATAATTAAAAGATGATTGATAGTGGCATCGAATTACGCAGAGTTTTGTTTACAGAATTTGCAGTGATAATTTATTGGCAAAACCTGTAGTTAATTTCTAATAGCTCTTTTTGAGCATGAAGAAAATAAGGGTTGTCAAAGTGATTAGATTAAATTCTAATAATTAAACTAATCATAAAAGCCTGTTACTTGCTCCGCAAGTCTGGCAAAACAAAGCCAACATTTTGAATTTAAGGTAAACTTAAACGTTAACAAGGAAAAAATATGCGAAAGTTGATAACCTTCTTAATGACGTTATTAGTAGGATCTTCAGTATCTTACGCCAACGCCGATTTTGGACAACTAACCTTTGAAGTTGGATATCGTCATGATGACATTAGCTGGAACCAAAAAGCTCCATCTTATAATCCAAACTATAAACTCCACAGAAAATTTAAAGACCTCGACATCGTTCAAATTGGTTTGAAAGGAAGAACAATGTTAGGTTACAACTTCTACGGTCGTGCTTCTGTAAATTGGGGCTGGATCGTTGACGGTGATTACAAAAGAACATTTTCTACTTACAAAAGCCCAGTTATTGCTGGTTTTGGTTCAGAAGATTTCGTTGTAACAGATACACGTAGAGATGTTATCGATGAAAACTTTGTTTATGATCTAAGCATTGGTGTTGGATATCCATTCTATTTTAGTGATTGCACATTAGCATTATCACCAGTAGTTGGTTATGCACTAGATTCACAACATATTTCTGTTGAGCAGGGTGGCTTAGGATTTGATTCAACTGGTGCTGTTAATCCTAACAGCTACGGAAGCTACACACACAAATTTAACAGCCGTTGGTATGGACCTTTTGTTGGAGTTGATTTCAATTACCGCCCATACGGCGAAACTTGGAATCTTTATGCTGAAGTAGAGTACCATTTTGCTCGTTTCAAAGGTAGATACCATGATGAGCTACTTAGCCAACACCATATACATCGTTCTAAGCATGCTCATGCATGGACATTTGCATTGGGTGCGGATTATGACTTCTCTAACGACTGGACAGCTGGACTTTGCGTAAAATTCCAAGACTGGACAGCTTCTAGACGTCATGGCCACCATGGTCACGTAAGCAGCAACTCAAGTGATGAAATCATTAACCTAAGTGGAAATGAAAGAACTTCACACAAATGGAATTCATATGCTATTAACTTGACATTCGGAAAACAATTCTAATTTCCTTGTCTAGTTGAAATCATATTCACAAATACCTAAGGTAACTTAAAACTTACCTTAGGTATTTTTTTGTCTATGTAAATCCTATTAACTTTTGGAAGTCCGGAGTCTAAAGTATGAAAAATTACTATTTAAATGACTTACTCTCGTATTTAAACAATGCTCCTACACCTTGGCATGCAGTCGAAGAAGCTTGTCAAAGACTTTCCAAACATGGATACACTGAGTTAAAAGAAAATGAGAAATGGGAACTAAAACTCGGACACAGTTATTATATTAAACATCATCAAACTACGCTTTGCGTTTTTACTCTTTCTAAAAATTCACCCATACGCGTTCGTTTATTGGCTTCTCATACAGACAGTCCAGGATTTAAACTTAAACCCCAAGCAGAAATCCGCCGCCATTCAATGATTTTATTGGGTGTTGAAATCTATGGATCCCCTCTTTTAAACTCTTGGTTAAATCGAGACCTTGGAATCGCTGGACACATTATTTATAAAAATAAAAATAATCAGCCAGAAAATTGTTTAGTACAATTAGACAGTTTTCCCGTTGTCATTCCACAATTAGCTATTCATCTAGATCGAGAAGTAAACGAAAAAGGACTTTTATTAAATAAACAAGAACACTTAAATGCATTAGCTGCATTAGAAAAAGATATTCCAACAGGACAGACTTATTTAGAAACTATTTTAAAAAAACAGATTGATTTCCAGGAACTTTTAACATTCGATTTATTTCTTTATCCCCTTGATAAAGCTCGATTTGTTGGTTTCGAAAATCAGTTCATCTCTTCTTATCGAATCGATAGCTTAGCTAGTGTCCATGCTGCCCTTTCAGCACTTATTGAAACAGCAACTCCTCTTGAAAATGATATAAAGATGGCCATTTTTTGGAATCATGAAGAAGTCGGCTCACACACATCTCAAGGAGCGGAATCTCCCTTTTTTCATCAAACATTAGAAAGAATTTTATTAAATTTAAATTGTTCAAAAGAAGATCTTTTTCGCCTACTTAATCAATCACATTGCACTTCGATTGATTTAGCTCACGCTTTGCATCCAAACTATCTAAATAAACATGATGGGATGCACCAACCTAAACTAGGGCAGGGAGTTATCATCAAAAATAACGCTCAACAGCGATATGCTTCAACTGCAACTTCATCCATTCCCATTCATCTTGCCGCAGGAATAGAGCAAATTCCTCTCCAGCATTTTGTCAGTCGTAACGATATGCCCTGTGGTTCAACTATTGGACCTTTGCAAGCATGTACGGCGGGAATTTCAACGGTAGATATTGGTTGTGGCGAACTTTCTATGCATTCTTGCCGAGAGTTAATGGCCTCAGAAGATTATATTCATTTACTCAATCTATTAAAAGTAATTTTAAAAATGCCGGAGTGGCCAATTATTTAATCAAAATAAAAATCGCCTTTTCAACTCACATTGAAAAGGCGATAAAAGTTTAAAAAGATTAAACTGCTTGAAGATTGGGATCTTTAGTAGGATCTTTAGGATTAAAGGTTTCATGAAAGACTTTTCCAGGATCTAGCATCCCTTCTAAATGATGGCTCTCTCCTACATAATCTAAAATGGTTTCTATGGCTCGTATTCTTTCTTCTGCTGGTAAAATATCCAATTGCGCTTTTATCTGATTTAAAAGAGTCGCTACCATTTGTTCCTGCGCTGTTAAAGAGCCTGATGTCTTAACGGGAATGGTCCCATTTAATAAATCTCGAAATTCTTGAGGCTCCATTCCCCAGTATTTTCCAGATTGAACTTTACCTACTTCAACAGTATATAATAAACTTAAAGCCACACTAGCTAAAACAAGCTTGACAAGTGCGGCCATTCTTTCTTTTAATTCAGGGCTCATTTGATCGGCCCCTTCCATTTTATTCACATAAGTCATTGCCACAAAAGCTGGATCCGCAACCATTTTAATTACATCACGGGCAAAGTTTTGTGCAGCTTCCACATGATTTTCCCCTTCCCTTTCTTTAGCATTGCTAACAGCTTCGTCCAAAGCAGTCGCATAAAAAGTAGAGGCAACCATCAAGTTAATCATAGGAATCATATCTTGAATAACTAACTGTGGAAAAACAGGTTGCAGCTTTTCTAACAATTCGACAGGTCCTACAAACGGGCTGCTACTGACTCCATCTATTGAAGTTGTCAATTCTGTAGCTCCTAACGACATGGCTCCTCCAATTATCATTGTGGAAATCAATGTTAGAGTAACTTGTCGAGCCGCGTCACTAGCTGGTGAACTTTCTGAAGCTGAAGCAGCTTCAGCAACACGTTCAAATTTATTCAACCGATCAAGAGAGTTGAGAAAAGTATAAGGAGCTACATTGGCTGTTGTAGGATTTGCTGCAGCTGCATTCGCAGAAGTAGGATCTTGTATACCAGCGACATTTCCTTGTTTAGGGTCACCATTAAGTCGAATATCTTGTAATGCCAGATATTGAGGAGAATTGATCAATCGTTGAACATATTCATCAATTTCTTTGATATTTTTCAACCACCCATCCAACATCTCATCCATAATTTTTGACGTTTGTTCTTGCATACTTCGCATAAATGCTAAAATAGGCTGACTACTATTATTCATTGATGAAACAACTAAAACGAGAGAAGTTTCCCCGTTCGCTGGAGGTGAAACTAAAGCAGGGAAATTGGGAGGGGGGATCATTAACGATGCAACAACCTTACTTTGCTCAATTGTTGAAACGGTAGAATTATTTGTCTTTGATTCGGAATTTTCGGTTGTTTCTACTTGAGTCGGACCATGGACTGCTCCATAAGAATAGCCATGAATATTTGCATCTAAATCAGACATATCACTTTCCCCTTGTCTAAGAAATTTGCATTGAAATCGGTAAGAGACCGATTGTCAGAAGGTCAAATTTTAGAGTAAAGACTAACTTGCTAAATTCTATGCCTTACGCTCTATAACTTCATTATATCATAATTAATTTTATAAGACATCAATTAATACCTAGAAATTCCTTTATAAAAACTCATAAGAAACTTTTTTACCCCTGCCTTAAAAAGTGAAAATAAAATAGATTTTTTTGCTTATTAGGAGATTTCAAGAGTACTTTAAGGGAAGAATTTTTCATGGTCATTAAAAAAACATAGATGATTGGGTTCACGCCCTTCAGTCACAGCTAGGTTCTTATAAAAAATAGTAATAAATGATTTCCCAAAACGAAAATTCAGTAAGATTGGGATAGGGCTTAACAAATACTATTCTTTCATCATAAGAAAATTTCGGCTGCTACTCGCGATTAACTTCTCTTGAAAATGGCAATCATGGAAAATTCTATATAAATGCCAATTTAATAATGTGCTCTATCAAATCAATGTATACTTTTTTCAGAGATAGATAAGGTTAACAACTTATATAGGTTGGGATTTTTGTATTTGTTGTTTTGCTGTTAGGAATGCATTTGTTTGCTCAGTTAAAAGTTAATTATTCGCAAACAGGTAAAATTGGCCATGTTCTGTATACTCAGATAGTTGAAGTCCTCGCTTTGTTTTACCATGATCAATTAATTGTTTATTCCATTTCTGCTCAAAAGACTTCCAAAAATCATCTACCCAACAATATCATTTGATTAAATCCATTTTGATCTCTCATGTCATATTAAAAATTAGTTTGGGAAAACAAATGTTTTAAAACAGAGGTCTTTTGTTATTTAAATTTTATTCTTTTATTCATTATCAAAGGGATAAATCCAAATTTCAGTTTTATAAATTATAAACAATACAACCTAAACTATAATAATTTATGACCCATTTATTTCATGATCCTATCATCTCTTGGACTTAAAATGTTGTAGATTAAAAACTAAAGATTCTATATTTAAGCCCGATTGATTCTTAATTAATTTTTAATAGTCCTTCATTGATAAATGAAAATTTCTTTTAAAATTTGATTTCCTATTTTAATTTATTAATATTGCAATAATTTTTATCTATACATCATAATTTTAAAATATCTATAAATGAAAATTTATTTCACTCATTGGGATGGTCATTTTGAATATTTCTAATTTTGGGCTTAATTCTAGTCATCTTGTCTATACAACAATTCCACCTTACTATCTCCTTCAAGACATTAACAATCAACTTGAGAATGAAAATACTTCCTTAGATAATTCTTTGCCTAATCTAGAAGAAACTAGTGCACCAATGATTCCAGCTCCCACTCTTTTACCTTCATCTGATGAAATTCAAATAAGCTTTCAAGAGGGAACTTCTCTAACTATTTCTCACTCTCAGCTAGCTTTATTAAGGGAAAAATCACACTACTTTAAGAATCTGTGGTCGGGGCAATTTCAAGAAACCCTGCAACACCCTCTCGCTTTGACACAAAAAGAGTTTACGCTTTTACTCAATTGCCTGATGGACGCTAACTTTAAAGTTCCCTTAGAAGAGATCTCTTCTTCTATTCAACTCGCCGATTATTATGAACTAACAGGAGTGGTAAAAAGTTTAGAAGAGCAACTGATTGATGAATACAAATCACAAAAATTTGAAACTTTTAACTCCACTGAAGAAAGTTTAATCGGATTAAAAGAGCTTTTAAAATTTGCACATCGCTGTCAATTAAATAGATTGAAAAACTATTTAGAATTTATTGTCGTGAGCGCCTTATTAAACCAGACCAGTCAGTTAGCTGAGTTTGAAAGAATTATAAATCACCTCTCAAATGAGATAGAAGCACTCAATTTTTCAAACAATACTTATTTAACAGATGCTCATTTCTCAGCTTTAAAAGATTGTAAAAATTTAAAAGTGCTTCATTTAGTGTCATGCCAGGCTATTACGGACGATAGATTAGCGCATTTAAAACCCTTAACGGCTTTGCGGCATCTAAATCTAAGCAAGTGCAGGAATCTCACCGATGCAGGCTTGGTTCATTTAAAACCCTTAACCGCTTTGCAGCATTTAGATCTAAGTTGGTGCAAGAATCTCACCGATGCAGGATTAGCGCATTTAACATCCTTGACGGCTTTGCAGCATCTAAATCTACGCTGCTTTGAAAAACTTACCGATGCAAGCTTGGTTCATTTAACACCCTTAACCGCTTTGCAGCATTTAGATCTAAGTTGGTGCAAGAATCTCACCGATGCAGGATTAGAACGTTTGACATCCTTAACCGCTTTACAGCATCTAAATCTGAGTGGGTGGTATCATCTCACCGATGCAGGATTAGTCCGTTTAATATCTTTAACGGCTTTGCAGCATTTAGATTTAAGCGATTGTGAGAATCTCACCAGTGCAGGATTAGAACGTTTGACATCCTTAACCGCTTTGCAACATCTAGGTCTAAGCTACTGTATGAATCTCACCGATGCAGGCTTGATTCATTTAACACCTTTAACTGCTTTGCAGCATCTAAATCTGAGTGGGTGCTTTCATCTCACCGATGCAGGATTAGTCCATTTGACACCCTTAACGGCTTTACAGCATCTCAATCTAGGTGAGTGTGAAAATCTCACCGATGCAGGATTAACCCATTTGACACCCTTAACGGCTTTGCAGCATCTAAATCTAAGTAGGTGTAAGAATCTCACTGATGCAGGATTAGCCCATTTGGCATCTTTAACAGCTTTGCAGCATCTAAATCTAAGCTATTGTGATAATCTCACCGATGCAGGATTAGTCCATTTGAAATACTTGACGTCTTTGCAGCATCTAAATTTAGACAATTGTGAGAATCTCACCGATGCAAGATTAGCCCATTTGACATCTTTAACAGCTTTGCAGCATCTAAATCTACGCTACTGTATGAATCTCACTGATGAGGGATTAGCCCATTTGACAACTTTAACGGGTTTGCAGTATTTCAATCTAAGTGGCTGTGAGAATCTCACCGATGCAGGATTAGAACGTTTTAAAGCTTTAGCAGCTTCACTCAATTTAAAAATTATTAGATAGAAAAAACTTTCAATAAAAGAGAAACCTGGTGGCGAAAATAAAAGAGTACTTTGTCCTAAGAAGGTGAAGGATAAAATTTCATTAAAGTTTATCGACTCCCAACGAGACGCTTTTCTAAGAGAATTACTCGCTAATTTTGGAGGCACTATACAAACAATTTTATACTTGTAAACGCCAAAAATGCTCTTAACCTGAATTTTGGGTTTTTAGGCAGCCATGAACAACAAGTGATACTGCTCTGCTAATTTTATCGATGGCTTTTTAGGTTGATGAATATAAGCAACCATCCCAGCCAATAGATTAATTAAAAAATTTCGGCATTTCTGTGGCGTGTCTGTTCAATTTGAGAAATATTTTTTAGTTGATCATTCACCATTTCAATAATAGCTCGTTTTCTACGAATTTTGTCTTTCAACTTTATAAGATTCTGCTTCCTATTCGATCTTATGGTCGTCAATCGTTCAAATCCTTGTTTCAAAAGCCTCTTTGAAAGCTCTTTCGAAATAACCTCCTTATCAACAAATCATTTCCCAAAAATCCCTTTCGACAAGGTTTCGGCAATAGAAACATCAGCAACATTTCCAGGAGTTAGCTGAAAAGCCAAAATTT
>NZ_BASL01000696.1:0-68455 GCF_000648255.1 Candidatus Protochlamydia sp. R18
ATGGAGTTTTGTAGGAAATAAGAAAAATGATCAGTGGTTATGGCTCATCTTGCATAAAAAAAGTCGCCAAGTGCTTGCTATGCAAGTGGTTCCTCGAGATAAAAAAATCGCTGAGCTTCTTTTTGCAAACTACCTGAATCATTAAAAAAAGCCCTCTGTTTCACTGATAAATTTAATGTCTATTATGAAACCATTCCTTGGAGTCAACATCAAACAGTTAGCAAGCAATCTGGTCAGACAAACTACATTGAAAGATTTAATTGTACTCTCGGGCAAAGACATGCAAGACTTGTAAGGAAAACACTTTCATTTTCTAAAAAACTAACTAATCACATTTAGTTAATAAAATACTTTATTTGTGATTACAATAGACAATTGGGAGCCTTACCTATTTAGCACTACCCTTTTTAAAGTGATTTTAAGCCTTTTACAAGCATAAAATATAGAGGAAGGGTCTACATTAAATTCTTTCGCTATCTCTTTCAAATAACTATCAGGAGGTTTTTTGATATAGCTCTTTAGTTGGTCATGATCAATTTTAATTGGACGTCTTTTCCTTGGTTTGTCTTCTAAACATCTATTCCTTTGGCGCTTCAGCCAGTTAAAGACTATTCTTAATGCTACACCGAAAACTTGTCTAACTTTTTCTGCAGATTGCTCCAACCACCGTAATCTGGAGGCAAATCCCTCCATGGAGCTCCCGTTCTTAATATCCAAAATACTGCATTGATAAAAGTCCTATTATCTCTTGCTATACCACCCCAAGCCCCTCTTCTTCCTGGCAAATGAGGTCCCAGTAAATTCCAAACTCTGTCGGATATATCATGTCTTCTGTGCACTTCCATAAGATGCTCCATTGATGAGCGTAGAAGAGTAGCACATTTAAGCATTTATTTTATTTCTCGTGACTACACTATCTAGACAAATCATCCACAAAACAAAACAGTTTGATCCTCTCTATCTCGTTCATTTTGGCCTCTTTGCTTAGTTTTTGTTCTGGAAAACAAAATCTTCTAACAGAAAAGAGGCCTTTTTTCAACAAAGATCCCTCAAAATATAGCCAGAAGATAGATTACGTTAAACTGGCGTAAAAATTAATGTAGTTATAGACATGTTTGAAAGTTTTGTCATTTGACTGATGAAATAAAAAGATGATGGTCATCATTTCAGCTGGAGTTAACACAGATTCTGGACTCTTTTTGTGCTTTCCAGATTCTATAAAGTGTTTTTCCCATTCTTGCTTGAAAGTTTTCCAGAAATCATCAATTGTACAATAGAGTTCAGTCACATCCATTTTTGACCTCTCATGATTTAAGTATGATTGTAGTAAACAATGCTTTTAAATCATGTTGAGGTCTTTTGTCATTCAAATCTTATGTAAACTTTTAAGCCTAAACACCTAAATCCAAAGTTCAGGTTATAAGATAAAACAAATTAGCTTCACGAATAAGGAACGGCGGTCTTCAAAAATCCAGACGAATAGGATTAATTTGAGGAGCGAATTACAAGTGGATCATATTTAAATAAGAAAATCTGATAAAGATGTTTCAAACAAGAACCATTTAACTGTAGAGTTTCTTGAGAAGAATCAAATTCTAGGATTAATTATCTAAAAATGGATTTTACAAAAAAATACTTATTTAAATGGATATCGAAATTTTAAGAGATAACTAAAAGGTCAATATTGGGGGTAAGAACTTCAGAAACTTCTTGCACAATATTACCTCTGAGCATCTGTAGCAACGTACTGTGTCGCGGCCTACCTAAAATAACTCTAGACACTTGTAGTTTTTCGGCCATATCGACAATTGAGTTAACAGGTGAAGCACTCACAACATAAAAAAATTTAATTGTCATTTCATGAGAGCTTTCTTTTGCATAATCAAAAATTCGGCAAGCCTCATGATCATCAAGCCAAGTCCGATTTTTATCTTCATCTGTCACAATTTTTTGTTCCCTAATAAACAAGATATAAAGAGGTTGCCCCTGTTTTTTGGCTTCTTGAAGAGAAAAATTTAACGTTTTGCCTATAGTTCGAACAGCACATAAAATTGCTCCATGATGTAAAGAAGCTCGCGTATCATCAGTGTATAGTGAAGCATGCTTTAGGGTTACCTTTTTTGATGCCCACTGTTTTTGCCGATGTTCAATCACCAATGCACGTAACACTAAACCAACTGCCATGATATAAATCGCAAAAAAGCGAGCGTTAGGTTTATCTATCAAAAGAGTGATTTCAATGATAATCATCACAAAAAATGTTAACGACATGAAACTTCTCTCCCATTTACTCATGGGAATTGTGGAATCATAAGCATTAACACCTAAATTAGTCGCAATGGCTCCTACAAATCCCACAGCATAAAGATCTGCTAAAGCAGCAACATCATGTACAAAAATGAGAACAAACGAAGCAGCACCTGTTGCAATTAAGAGTGGAACAATAGGAACTCCAAAGGCATTGAGTTTTTGAAATACAGCGGGCATTTCTCCATCACGAGACATCACAAACATTAATGAAATCAGTGCATTAATAGCTGTATTAACCGCAGAAAGGAGCAAAATGGCAAAAGCTAAGCTAATAGCATAACCAACAAAATAACCAATCGACTCAGATCCCCATTGATTCGTTACAAAATAATTTCCCATATAACGAAGCATCGCATCACGAATATTGGTTCCATCAGGTGTCACAATATGACCATCAATAAACTGTAAATGTGGAATTGCATTCATGGCAAGGCCAAATAGACCTGTAAAAAGGCAAACTTCGATCATGACCCATAAAATAGCTTTTTTAGATGTCTGATGTACTGAAGGATGAGCATCTGTACTGCCTAAATCAAGCTTCATCACACCTGTTGTATTAGCAATGGCCTCTACACCTGATAATGCAACAATAATTCCCACAAAGCTATTCCAGTTTTTGAGAATCCCCCCTTCAAGAGGTTTGATGGAATCCACCGCATCTTTCAAAAAAGGAAGAGACAAAAGGGCTAAAATAAGAACTGTTATAAAAGTAAAAACAGCAATTCCTAAGGCAAGATTACCTGTATGGCGCGGCCCAAAAAAATTAAAAGCTCCAATGCATACAATAGAGCCGATTGCCCAATAAGCGGGATGCTCTACACCCAAGTATTCAAAACAGGATAAAGAACTTAGTCCTGCAGTAATGAGATAATCAGCAATTAAAAAAAAAGCTCCTATTAGAGCCAATACTTCCGATTTTCTTCTCGCTGAAGCATAAACTCCCCCTCCTGTGGGGCTAAATTTACAAATCGTAATATAGTTAATTCCTACAAAAGCAATTAACATACAAACAGCTAAAATCAGCCAAAATGAACTATAACCTGCTATCGCAAATGCCAATCCAATGACATAGGCTTTACTTGTTCCCCAGTCTCCATATAAGAGAGCTGCTGCTTGAAAGGGGCCAACGTTGCGAGGTCTTTTAGTAATTGATGTTTGCATGATGATATTTTATCAAGTTTAAAAAATTTTATCATAATCAAAAAAATATTGATTTGAAGTTTTTTTTACACTTTTAAGTTGAAAATTGCAGCTGATAAAGGTTTTTGCCAATACCTCTTTGACTGATTAGCCCTTGATGTGCTCTTTTTAAACCTTTTCCTTCTGTTAACGTGTAATCTTTAACCGTAAAAATCGATAGACTAGGATTAAAAAAAATTGATTTGTTTTAAATTATTAGCTTATTCCCCATATATTCAGCATAAAATGATAAACAGTAGGGATAAAAGCTCGCGGTTTTCCCACTTTGAGAAACCTTGATTTTTGAATGAAAAGTAAGAGAGCAAGTCGATTTTAGTGAATTCAAAGGCAAGCCATTAAGGCTTGCCTTTGAATATGGATTCTAATGGAAGAAAGTATGAAGAAGTCGACTTAAATCATGATAAGTTAGAAAAATAAAAAATCCGATTAACAAAATCGCAAATGGAATGATCAATTTTTCTATTGTTTTAGATTTTAAGCGACGCCCTGTGATCAATTCATAAAGAGCAAAGCAAATAGTTCCTCCGTCTAATACTGGTAAAGGTAAAAGATTTAAAAAGCCTAGATTCAAGCTAATTGCTCCTAACCAAAATACTGCTTCTTTCCAACTAACCATGGAGTGATCATGGACAACTTGCACAATCCCAATCGGACCGCTCATCCATTTCGGATTTAAAGATCCTGTAAATAAAGCTTTCAGGGTATGCCAAATTTCTTCGAATACCTTGTTAAATAAAACTAAAGGATTAGGGTTGTAATTAACTGATTTATCCTTGACAGCAGGTAGTCCTAAAAGTAGTTGATTATCTCTATTTTCAAGTAGAAGTCGGGCATGGGCTCTTTTTTCAGGATCTTCAATACTTTCAATTTCTTTACGTTGCGCTTCTAATTCTACAATAAATGCGACTTGACTTTCTTCATTTAAATCAAAATTCTTTCGCATTTTTGGTACAATTGGGTCAAGCAAATAAAGGTTTCCAATAGATTTAGGTTCATTTGTTAAACCTATTTGAGAAACGAGTTTTTCTAAATCGTTTGGGTTAAATTCTTCATCAAAAAGCTGATCAGCCAATTTCCATGAAGGAACTAAAGCAGGCTGTTTCGAACGCTCGACAATCACATTGACTCGTTTTTGTTGTAGTCGAGATAAAATTTCAAATGAATAGCTCACTTGAATACCGTCTATGGCTAAAATAATATCCCCTACTTCTAAAGGAGTTTCCAGAATTGAAAACGGATTAGAAGGAAATGCTTCTAACTCTTTTTCCTTATCGATAAATTTCACAAAACCTTCCACTACACATTCATTGTTAAGGTTGTAAGGAATCGTAAATAGTTTTTGAATTTTTGTTCCGTTTAATTCTGCTTCAAATTGCCAATCGATCAATTCTTCCCTTACTTCTGAATCCAGCTTAAGTTCTTCCACACGAATTCTAGGGATACGACGCAAAAGTGTTTCTTGTCCGCGTTGGATAGTCACCAATGCCTTAGAATCATTTAAAACATGAGAAAGTTGTTGAAGGGAATAAACTGGCAAGCCATCTATCCAAACAATTCGATCGCCATATTCAATTCCGCTATATTTCATAGGAGACCCTTCTGGCAATGGATTTTCTTCTCCATTAGAGAAACGATCATACACAACATAATTAGCAGAATTCAAAATTCCGGCTGTCAAAATGTCTTTTTCAAGAGCACTAGGATGAGGATATGTTTTGACAGTATAACGAAAAGGAATTTTTCCTTTTGTCATAAAATTGACATGATTACCAGCTATTTCAATATCACTCGTTGAAGTCATTGGAGCTGACAAATGGTCTTTTGAGCCTTGAAAAATTTGTCCGTTGTAACTTGTAATTTCATCACCAGGTCGAACTCCTTTTACATATAATTCAGATTTCGGATCTATCCAACCAATTTTACTAGTATATTCACTAAATTTTTTCTCACGCCCGCCGGCCAACCAGAGTGCACTAAAGGCTAACAATGCAAATACGATGTTCACGAAAGGGCCCATAAAAGCTACTTTAATTCTATCCCATGGGCTTTTTCCAAAAAAACCATCTTGGATGTCATAAAGGTCTTTTTGATCAGAGATATCCATGCCAGCAATTTTGACATAACCTCCAAATAACAACCAACCAACTTGCCATTTGACACCATCTCTTTCCCACGAATAAATAGGGCTTCCGAAGCCAATCGAAAAAGTCTCTACTTTCATTCCCAATCGACGAGCCATATAGTAATGGCCTAATTCATGGATAAAAATCAAAAAGCTTAAGCCTAGAATAGCTAAGATCACATAAAGAATACTGACAACCATAATAATACAAACCTTATATTAAAAACGGGTTATATCAATCGAAAATATCTATTTCGTTGATATTAGTTTAGACCTTGCAGCCTCTTCCCGAGCAAGAGCATCTACTGCTAAAATCGTTTCTAAAGAATCAACCGAAATCGCTGCATGTTGATTCATAAGTTTTTCTAATTGAATTCCAATATTTTTCCAGCTCAATTCTCCTTTTAAAAAACGCTCTACGAGCACTTCATTGGCAGCATTCATATAACACGGAAGAGTCCCTCCGCATTTCAATGCTTCATAAGCAAGAGCTAAACAACGGAAAGTTTTTTTATTGGGCTCAAAAAATTCTAATTTACTATTTTTCATAAAATCAAATGGCTTAAAGAGACCCGGAGCTCGGTCAGGATACGTCAGCGAATATTGAATGGGAACGATCATGTTTGGCTCGCTCATTTGAGCCAACATAGAACCGTCACAAAATTCCACAAGACTATGAATAATACTTTGGGGATGAACAATAACATCAATTTGTTCTGGCGATACATCAAATAACCAAAATGCCTCAATAACCTCTAAACCCTTGTTCATTAAAGTTGATGAATCAATTGTGACTTTAGGCCCCATACTCCAAGTTGGATGATTTAGAGCTTGCTCAACTGTTACAGTTTCTAATTGTTCTTGAGTCCAAGTTCTAAAAGGTCCTCCAGAAGAGGTCAAAATAATACGCTGAACTGACTTAAGAGCCTCTCCATTTAAACATTGAAAAATGGCGCTATGTTCACTATCGATTGGTAAAAGTTTGATGTTTTTCTCTTTTACTAATTTCATGATTATTGCGCCGCCAGAGACGAGAGCCTCTTTATTCGCTAAACCAACATCTTTTCCTGCTTTAATGGCTTCAATAGTAGGTTGAAGCCCCATTGTCCCAGTCATAGCGGAAATAACAAGATCTGCCTCAGAATAAGAAGCAGCAGCTAATAGACCTTCCATCCCTGCCAATACCGTTTTTCCTGGCAAACGCTTTTGTAATTCATAAGCCTTAGCATTATTAAAAACAGCAATAATATCAGGACAAAATTCTTTCGATTGAGCCTCTAATAAATCAATATTTTCTCGAGCAGCAATCGCGACGACTTTAATCCGTTCTTTCAAATGGCGAACCACTTGCAAAGTGTTTTTTCCAATTGAGCCTGTGCTACCTAAAATGGCAATATGTTTCATCTTCGATTCTTTTTTTAATATTTTGCTAGTATAGCAAGCTGTACGAAAAAGTCAATGAACCTCTCTTGTTATTTGATAATACACTACTCTGAAACAGAATGTCTCATTTTGTTATGCTGAACCCAACGAACAAACAGCCCTTGCTCAGGTGCTATAATTAAAGCAATGAGATAAATCATTAGAATTAAAGTAACGACAACGCCAGACGTGGATAAGGCTATTCCATAAACAGTTAAAATATGTCTTGTTAAAGCAACCCCTGAGCAAGCTGTTAATATGCCAATCAACACAGCATAAACCAGCAATGTACGAAGGCGATGAGTGAAAAGACGAGCTGTTAAAACGGGACCTGTCATAAAAGCTAAAACTAAAATGACTCCAATGGCTCGGAATGCTGTAATAGAGGTAATAGAAACCTGAGCCATTAATAAATAATTGAATAAGTTTGGAGAAAAACCGAGTGCAAAAGCTAAATATGGATCAAAAGTTGTCAACTGGAAAATCTTAAAAAAAACAGTGATCAAAATAAGATTAATGATTAAAACAAGATAAACCCAATAGATGTCTTTTGAATGAAGCGCATCAGCATTACCCATGACCGCTTCTGTCCCTATATGAGCATCTCGAATTAAAACAGTCACAAGAATAACTCCTAAAGCAAAAAAACTTGTAAAAACAAGGCCTACGCTCGCATCTTCTTGTAAACCACCTGTTTTAGTCAAAAACTCTGTTAGGAAAGCTGTTAAAAAACCAGTTACTAAAGAAGCAATTAACATGGCTTGCATGGTAATCAAACCATGCCCACTTGTAGATGCGGCCGAGCTAAAAAAATAAGCTAGCACAATTCCAATCAAGATTGTATGCGATAATGAATTAGCTAACATAGTCATCCGCCTGAGTACCAAAAATGTCCCAATCAGAGCAGATGATGCTGCTACACCAGATAAAACCAAGATTTGAATTTCATCAGACACTAAATGATCGAAAGGTAATTGCCCGATTATCCCTTGCATCAGTCTAACTAGCAATTGCCAAAAAAACTCCAAAAAATTTTTATCGTGGTATGGATTATAAAATGAGGTATTAAACAACATGCATCCCTTCCTTAGATGGAATAGGTTGTCTATGAGGATCGTGCTTAGGATCATGTAAAAGTTCAGTTAATTCTTTTTCTAATTCTGGAGTTAAAATATGTTCCATTTCTTCGGCATTATGGTGGACTCTTTCTGTTCGTGCCCCTAAATATTCCACTAAATAAACTTCCCATAAACGATGTAACCGTATAATTTTAGCTGCTCTTAATTGCCCATCTTGAGTCAGTTGATAAGTATTATCTCTATTAAACTGAATCCATCCATTATGTTTCATTCGATGCAAAACAAATATTAAGTATAAAGGCGAAGAAGGCTGATATTTGATTAACTGGTCAAAGCGAACAACAATGTCCGGACTCAACCTCCAAATTGTTTTCAGTAAATTTTCGCATGTGCATTCATAATGAAAATAACCAATTCTAATAAGCCGGATCAGTAATCCTCGTTCGGGAGCGAATAATAAGGCTAATAAACAAATAAACGAAGCCACAATGACAATCATAGGGCCTGTTGGTAACACAAGGCGTGAAGAAGGATAATAACTTGCAAGTAAATCGGTTATTTGGACAGATAGATAATTGCCCAAGAAACCGCTTAATAATCCAAAAAATCCTGAAAGAATGAGCATCATTGAAAATTTGTTTGTAAATTGTCTAGCTGCAACAGCCGGGGCGACAAGCATCGCCGACATCAAAACTACACCCACAGACCTAATTCCAATAATAACCGTCAACGTAAGTAAGATAAAAATGAGAACTTCAATTGTCCTAACGTGGATACCTAAGCTTTTTGCATATTGTCTATCAAAAGTTAAAATTTGTATTTCTTTATAAAGCCAACTAATTATCGTAATAACGACTAGCAACAAACTCCCATAAACCATAATATGAATATCTGTCATGGTAGCGGCTTGACCATACAAATAAGTGGAGATCTGTTTATACAAAGATGTATAGGTGAATTGTACTTCGCTTGTCAGCATCAATCCCACCCCAAAAAAAGTCGAAAGAACAAAACAAAGAGCTGCATCACTTGTCACTTTTATTTTTTTTTCGAGGAATTGTACAAAACCCACTCCGACTAAAGAGGTTGTAAAAGCTCCTGTTAAGGTAAACAAAGCTAAACGTAATTCATCGGTTTCTTCTACTGAAAAAAAACCTGCTAACAAAATTCCTATAATCACACCAGGATAAGATGCATGGGATAACGTTTCTCCTGCGAGAACTTGTTTTCGTAAAAAAATCACAACTCCAATCATGCTTGCCGTTAAACTCATTAACATACAACCTATCGTTGGAGCTCGTAAAACAGGATCAATGAAAAAAGAAAATGGAGAATACACGTTATTCCTTAGCCTGAATTTTTAATCCTGTTTGTTTTTGTAACGACAGTTTTAAAGCTTCATCAAATAAAGCATAGCTTTTCCCATAGGTGGCATGCAAATTTTGTGGAATAAAAACATCTTCGACAGGTCCACAAGTAATAAGTCTAATATTTAACATTATTACCCAATTAAAATAACTTTCTACAGTACTTAAATCATGATGAACAACAAAAACCGTTTTGCCCTTCAAACGCAGCTGTTGTAATAATTGTATAATAACGGTTTCTGTAGTTAAATCCACTCCAGCAAAAGGTTCATCCATAAAATAAATATCGGCTTCTTGCAGCAAAGCTCGGGCTAAGAACACTCTTTGCTGCTGTCCACCCGATAATTGACTAATTTGACGATCTGCATAGGCGCTCATTCCTACAATATTCAAATAATGTTCTGCTGCAATTCGATCAGCTTCCCTTGGACGGCGCCATAAACCTAAACGTCCATAGCGTCCCATTAATACAAGTTCTTTCACAGTCACAGGAAAATCCCAATCTACAGATTCTTTTTGAGGAACGTAGGCAATCCGTTGACGAACTTGTTTTAGTGGTTGTCCAAAAAATTCTACATGTCCAGAAATAGGTTGAATTAGTCCAAGCACAGCTTTAATAAGCGTACTTTTACCCGCTCCATTTGGCCCCACAATGCCCACTAACATTCCTTGTGGAATTTTTAAAGAAATATCCCATAAAGCTGATGTTTTACCATAATTAACTGACATTTGAGTAACTTGTAAGGCTGGTAAAACAGAAACTGGGTTTGGTAAAATTTTATTCATTCCATCACTTATCGAATGAAATATTTTCATTCATATACCGGGTTAATATTTTAGCATTATACTTAATCATTTTTAAATAACTATCTCCATCTGAACCTGGTTTCCCCATAGCGTCTCCGTATAAAGGACAGCAAGCCATTTCTACATGAAGCCCTTCTTCCTGGCCAGCTTGAACAATTTTTCGAATAGAATCTCGACTCACATTAGATTCTGGAAAAACAACAGAAATATGATTCTTTTTCAGGTAATTAATAATCATTTTAATATCTGTGACACTTAGCTGACTTTCAGGAGCAAGCCCTTCAGGGGCAGCAAATCTTTTACTCCACTCCCCTGTTTCTCTTTCATTACCTTCAGCTAAATAAGCTCTAGTAAAATAATTAAATGCATCATGGCTCGTAACCATGAAGCGTTTTTCAGCTGGAATCTGCCCTAACATTTCTTTCACTTCTTCATGAACTTTCAACATTTCTTTTTGAAATTCATTGGCGTTTTTACGAAATAGGTCGGCATGTAAAGGATCTTGCTCGCTCAATCTTTCAACAATTAAAGGAATTGTTTTCAACCATAAAGAAATATCCATCCATAGATGGGGATCTTTTTGTCCATTGACATAAATAATAGCTGAAGAATCTTGCTTCTCAACCCAGTCTCCAAGAGCATAAGCTTTGGGATTTTCAACTAAATGATAATGTAAACTAGGTCCGTGCTCCAAACCAAGCCCATTATAGAAAACCAGATGAGCAAACATTAATTTTTCATCATCTCCTTTTACTAATTGGTAAGAATGAGGATCTAACTCCCCTTGAATGAGAGTGAATGTGTCAACTCGATCACCACCGACTTTTTGTACCAAATCATTAATCATCGCTGTTGTGCTTAAAACTTTGATTTTATCATTTGCATGGATCCATTGTTGGAACTCAGCGTGCCTTTTAGAATGTGTAACTTTAGAACAGCTTATTAATGCTAATAGTCCCACGAAACTTAAAACAACAAGAAGATACTGTCTCATTCTTTCTCCATTTGCCGAAGCATTTCAAAACTATAAATCCCCATGGAACATCCTGTATTGAAGTGAATTTGTAATGCATAACGACCCACATTGCGAATTGAAAAAGCTTTAACATCTTCCTTAACACTTGTAAGATTCAACAATCTATTCCCATTGTTTTTATTCCGACAATTCGCACACGGACATTTTTCTTGTAATTGACTCAAGCGAAATTCCTGTTTTTTTCCATCGCTCCAAATAATTGAAAAAGTATGATTATCTTTTTGAAGAATTTGCTTAATAGCGATAGGTAAATTCATATATGTTTCATTTCCTTCCAAACAAGCTCGACATTTGACAAAGTCGTATTCATTTGATTTTGGATAGATTCAACTTGTTCAACAAGCAACTGAGCTAATTGAATAAACGCTTGAGTAACAGCTTTTTCAGATTGAGAATCCATGGAGAACAAAGATTCCCCTTTATCCCCACAAGTTCCCACCAAAGGATCTAAAGGTATCTGCCCTAAACAAGGATAGCCAGTTTCACGAGCTAACCGCTTTCCTCCCTCTTTTCCAAATAAATAAACAGGCTCATTTGAATGGGGGTCTACATAATAACTCATATTTTCGACGATACCAACAATTGGTACTTTAACTTGATTGAACAGCGACATAGCTTTCTGCACATCTAAAAGAGCTACTTCTTGTGGAGTCGTTACCAATAAGGCCCCTGTTAAATGAGATTTTTGACTTAGAGTAATTTGAATATCACCTGTACCAGGAGGGAAATCTATCAATAAATAGTCTAGCTCACCCCAAGCTACCTGATTAATAAACTGAGAAATTAGTCTATTGGCAATAGGTGCTCTTACAGCAGTCGCTTCTGTTTCTTTTCTAAAATAAGCCATTGAAATCATTTTAATTCCGTTGCAGAGCGCAGGTTGAATGATTTCTCCTTTTTGAGAAGGTAAACGATCTTCAGGCAACATTTTTCTGATGGATGGACCATAAAGATCTGTATCCATGATACCTATACGATATCCCAGACCTTTTAAAGCTAGCGCTAAATTAACAGTAACAGTTGACTTTCCTACCCCCCCTTTTCCAGCTGCGATACCGATAGTCGATTTAATAGAAGCTAAAGATGGAATAGCTTGATACATTTCTAAAGGCATACCTTACTCCCATAAACAATCCGTTAATTAATTTTTTTATTCAGATGATCATGAAATATAGTGTAATTCATTGAATTTTGGTTGACTAGTAAAACTTATTCTCAAATATCTGAGAGTGTTTAAAAACTTTAATATTTTTAAGTACAGTTTCATTTTTTTAATTTGATCTTTCTTATTCATTCACTCAGATGATTATAGATAATTATTGCTTCTATGCTTAGTCAGGAATTATACCGTTTAATTTTGAAATTAGATTATTAGAAAAAAACAGTTTTTCTGATTAATTTATCTTGCGCAAAAATTTATAATTTCTTAAATTTTCATTAATAAATTAAAGAGAAGCAATAATTTGCTTCGATAGAGAATTTTACAAATCTATAACAGATTTTTTCGATTATCTTGACTAAGCTTCCATGACTTAATATTAGTCTTAGTCAAAAATCAATATCCAAAAATAAATTGTCTATTAAGGGCTAGATTTGTAAATATCTCTTTATTTCCCAATAAAAAAAGCGACAATGAAGTTATTCAATAGAAATAAGTTAATTTTTTGTACTTGTTTATTTAAAAATAATTTCAACAATATTCAAAAGTTCTTAAAATGATATTATTTGTTTTTTGATTTTAAACAATATTCTAATGAAGTTAATAAAGTGAATAGCAAAGTCATTTCGAATAAAATCTTGTGAAATTAATAACATGAATTTAATAGTGAATCGCTTATTTTAAATTTCACAATTGAAGCATTGATAAATCGTAACAATTATTGTTACAAAAGGTAATTCAAAATTACCAAAGGGCCTTGTGGCATTGGCCCGAATTTTAAACCAATATTGAGGAAAAAAATGGATAATAAACAACTCGAGCAATTAATTCAGACTGCTACAAAAAAAGTAGGTGGTAAAAAGGAAAATGATATATGTCATTATTTACCAATCGGAACCGGAGGTTACATCCACCACTTTACTATGCGAAAAATGAAAACTGAGAATCCCCAACAGTTAGCTGATATGATTAATAAATACATTATTAATTGCAGTAATCCTCAAGAAGTTACTCCAAAACCTCGTGCTGCTAGAGGCTCTCGCAAAAGAAGGGATTTATTTACTTTTTCTAAGCAAGATTTAGAAAGAATGCTTAATATGGCACGGATTGCTGGCGATAAAGAAATGGTCCGTAAATTGACACCTAAGAAAGATTTAAGAACAGTAAAAAGAGAATTGATCTCTTCTATCCGTCACGGCAGAATCGAACCAGAACTATGGAATATGTATGTTGAAGCGATGGCTGCACAAGCCAATCTAGCTACTATTCCCTCTAATGCAGCGCCTGCATCGATCTAAAAAACTCTCGTTTTTTCTCTTTTATCAGCCCTTGTTTTTGATAGGGCTGATTTTAAAATCTCATCCGCAAAAAATCAATCGAATGTTCATATATCAATAAGATTAATTTTTTTCTCTTTAATAATTTATTTACTTGGAAATCATTTTGATTATTAATAAATTCTTTTGATATCTTTCCGTATATCCCATTAAATCTAGCATTTTCTAAGACAAAAGCGAAAAAAATTTAAATAAAGTCATAGGTTTCGAATAAATAAAAGCAAATTTAATTTAATAATTTTAAATCGATTTGATATGAACTCTTATATATTAGCTATTAATATCCCCTCTTCTATTCAAAGGCACTTAGCTCAAATCTGTTATGGCATCCCTAATGTAAATTGGTTGGATTCCAATGAATTTTATTTGCAGCTTCGCTCTTTTGGACAGCTTTCTTTAGAAAAATTAGAAGAAATTCGAAAATGCTTAAATTCTCTTTTTTTTAATTCCTTTTCCTTGCAATTGAAAGAAATAGGACATGATCATTTTAAGTCTCAGCAGGGAACGATTTGGGTGGGAGCTAACCCACTTTTAGAGTTAATTGAGCTGAAAAATCAAATAAATAAGCTTCTTAAAGAGTTAAATCTTCTCCCAGAACGCCATTCAAATTTAAAAGTTTTTTTAGGTCATTATTATAAAGTCCATTCCGATAGATTGTTAGAATATTTGATGAATCACTTCTTGTTTCAAACACCTTTTTTCACGGCTACTAAATGCTCACTTCTTCTTATTAAAACAACAACAAAAAGAACTTTCATGGAAGTTATTGAAGAATACGAAGCAGCCTCGCCAGCAACAGGAGAAGATTAAAGAAGGATTGTTTTAAAATCGGAGGAATTTAAAAAGGAATTTAAAAAGAAAAACAAAGAGGCTTTTATAACCTCTTTGTTTTTTAGTACTTTAAGCACGTTTGACAGAAGACTCCGTATGTTGATGCTCTACTTCTTTATTATGGAAGTACAGCATAACCGGAGAAGCAATGAATAGCGAAGATAAAGTTCCTACCAAAACACCTACTGTCATCACTAGTGAAAAGGCAAAAATAGATTGCCCTCCTAATAAAACAAGTGCTAAAAGCACAAGCAAAGTTGTTCCAGATGTCATGATCGTACGACTTAATGTAACATTCAAAGCATGATTAATGATTTCTCTGAATGACAAGCGACGAAGAGTCTTCATATCTTCACGAATTCGATCGAATACAATAATCGTATCATTTAATGAATAGCCGATAATTGTCATAATTGCTCCCACAACCTGTAAATCAATTTGCACAGGAAATCCTATTGCATGGAAAAGTGCTAAAATGCCAAGTGTAATAATCACATCGTGAACGAGCCCAATTACTGCTCCAATTGCGAACTTAAACTCAAATCGGAAAGTAATATAAATTAAGATCGCTATTAATGCTGCGCCAAGCGCAACAATAGCATTATTTCGCATCGTATCAGAAAATTGTCCACTCATGATAGTCCAATTTTTCTGAAGAGTCGTTAACTGAGACTGTTGAACATCTAATCCATGAGATTGAAGCGTTTCAACAACCCAGCTCAAACGAGGATCTTTTTGATAATCAAAAGCATATTTACTATCTGGATTGATTTCAGGCATCTGATAAAAAGGATGCCCTTTTTCATCCATACTTGTTCCTAGTTGAATGCGCAATTGATTAGGTCTGCTTAATTCACGTACTTCGAAATCCCTGCGTGAAGCACCCTTATCTAAGAAAGCATTGATAGCTTCTAAGCGATAATCAGGTTTTTCTGTCTTCTCCGCAACATCTAGTGTTAGAGAGTAACCTCCAGTAAAATCCATTCCAAAAATAGTTTTACGTTCAGAAACAAGGAAATAAGTGCCTATTCCCATCACGATTAGCGAAATCACGATAGCCTTCTTAGCTTGTTTTAAGAAGTCAAAATGTGTTTCCTTCAAGAACTGGGCCATTGATAATTGCTTATGCTCAGGCTTTTTAACCCACCCAGCAAAGAAGTAGCGAGTCATAAACAAGGCTGTAAACATAGAAGAAATAATACCAATGATCAATGTCACAGCAAAGCCCTTAATTGGTCCAGAATCGAACTGAATTAAGATAATAGCTGCAATAATTGTCGTAATATTTGAGTCAATGATAGCACTAAAAGCTTTGCGGTAACCTGCTTGAATTGCGGAAGCAATCCGACCAGTCACTTTAAACTCCTCTCGGATTCTTTCAAAGACAAGAACATTTGCATCAACAGCCATTCCAATTGTTAAAACAATTCCTGCAATTCCAGGTAACGTCAAGGCTGCTCCTAAATTTTGCAATACACCCCACATGATAAAAATATTAAGCAAAACTGCACAAGAAGCAACAAAACCTGCAAAATGATAGTAACCGACCATAGCTATCACAACTAAAGCTAAAGCGACTAAAGAAGCGACAATCCCTTTGGTTCTTTCTTCACGACCAAGTTCTGGGCTTACATTTTCTTCCGACAAAATACGTGGCGTAAAACTTAAAGAACCAGCTTTTAAATCTGCTGCAAGTTGGGTCACTTCTCGCTGAGAAAAACGACCGCTAATCGTTCCTCCATCACGAAGTGCTGCATTCAATGAAGGAGCTGTAATAATGCTACCATTAAGAATAACAGCCATTCTCCAACCACGTCCGTTAGAATAAACTTCTTTAGGTGTTCCTGCAATTTTATCTTCTGCAAATTGTGAAGTCCAATTAAAAAAATTGTCTCGAGGGCTGCCACTTGCATGCTCACCTGAATCGAAAGAGCGTTTAATTCCAAATGTTAAAATATTTCCTTGTGTTGCATCATAACCCGGTTGGATGTTTTCTAAGTTAGATCCTTCCAAAGCAAAATTATGAAAAACCACTAGTAAAGGATGTGTTTGATTATCCCACTCCGTAGAATCTCCACCTCTGAACATGGCCAGGGTTGAAAGCGACTCATCAAAGGCTTGAGTAACCACGCGATTTTTGGGATTAGCTAAACGCAATCCATTTTCATAAAGAATTTTTGCATGATCTGTTCTTGGGCGCATAGTGATAGTAGATTCCTCATCTCCACCTAAATGCTGCCAAGCAATTTCGTTGATGCTTTCTATATCTCTACGATTTGTTACAACGGCTTCGTTCCAAATATCTTGTAAAAACTGATTGACAGCTCCAGCAAGGGCTGTATTTAAAGGCCCAAATTTTTCGTTGACAATATGAAAATACATTGCAGAAGCTTTTACCAATTCAGAAGCGGACAAATTTTGAGAACCTGGAAAATCTAATAATATATTAGAATTTTCAATTCGAATTGTTCTTTCTGCTACACCCATTTTATTGATACGTGTGTAAAGCTCATTGACGGCTTGTTTGAGATCTTCTGGATTTGTCACAGTTCGACCATTTTGATCTAAAAGACCAATGCGGACTGTTTTCCCCCCCGATAAGTCAAGACCCCATTTAAGAACTTTTCGATCATCTCCTCTAAAGAATTTTACTACGCTCAGCTTCAAATTTTCCCAATAAACATTTTTAGTTGGTGCTGGAACTGTGTATTTGCTTGTTAAGTTCAAATCAACTTGAGCAGCATTATAAGATTCTTTCCATTTCAGAAGGTCTTCTTGTATACGATCATCAATTTTGTTGATAGTTAACAAACGTTGCTCTACATCAGAAAAGTCTAAGATAGCAAAACGTTTACTTCCTTTGACTTGAAAATCTTCGCGAGAAGCTTTTAAAAGAGTGCTATAATAATCATTCAATTCAAAAATATAATCTTTATTAAATTCTTTTGGTAAATTAAAGGCTGAGCCAGGATAACCAATAAAACCCATTTGCTGTAAAAGGGTATTGAGTTGGTTAAAATCTGTAGCTAAAACTTGATTTTCTTCCGCTTCTGGAGCTTCCTGATATTTCTGAACAAGAGCATCCATTCCTTTTGCGATTACATAGATCGATCCAGTTCGGAAGCCTGTAGGCGCTGCAGCTGAATACATAGCAGGAGCATAAACCACAAGACCTAGCTTTTGATCTTCTGATTTTTCTGTTTGATAATCATTATAAGATCGAATCGGATAAACATCTTTAATCAAATCTGCATGGGCTGGAGACCAAGAAAGAATAATTTGATCTGTGACTTGCTGAGCTATTTTATCTGCTAAATAGCCTAAATTGAGAGCCAAATAACTTTGACTATTTGTTAGATTATCAAAATTTATAACAAAACTTTCTTCATTAGGTTTAAATGTTTCATCTGATAAACGGGCAATACGTGCAATATCATTGATTAAATATTGGTTAATTCTGTCTTTGACAAATGCATCTTTTTCAGTTTTTCCTTCTGAAAAACGCAAAGATTGTACATCGTCATATAAATTGACTAACAATAAACCACTTTCCCAATTGATTGTTAATCCTTTGATAAAAGGATGATAACCCGTTAAATCGACAATTTGCATTTCATGGTTGGAGTTTTGTTTTAACAACTGCTGAATATTTTCATTTGTTAAAGGCTCTTTCCCTTTTTGAAATTCTTCGTTTTCACGCATAATCGTAACAGCTGAATCCAGCGCTTGAATTTGATTATTTGAAACTGCTAGATTTTGTGCAGCTTCAGCTGAAGAATCTCCATATAAACTAGCTTGCTTTTCTTTAATTTTTTTACTAAGTGTTTCCATCTTAGCAATAAATTTAGTATTTAATCCTTCACGTTCTTTAGAGGATAGTTGAGAAAATGTTTCGTAGTAACGTTTTGTAATCGGATTATTTTTTCCTAAAATATTACCTACATCAACAATTTCTTTTGCTAAGGTGATAATTATTTCGTCATAACTAGGATCATTACCTGCTTCACTAGTTGTTGCAAACATTTGCAAAGCGGTTTTACTAGGTCCTGCAATTGCTAGAGCGACTTGAGTCACTCGATCATCAATAATTTCACGGTAAAGATCTGCGATTTGGTGATCATGACTATACTTTGGAGTAAATTGAAATAACTTATCCATGTCGCTCGCATCTAATCGAACAGCAACATTACGTCGAACCAACACTTGAGTAGGATCGACATTAGCTGTGATAGAACTTAGCTCAAGCTGATTAGGTACAAATGGAATTAACGCTCCAGCTCTTGGTAAAAATCGCTTAAATAACTCAGCATCTTGTTCATTTTTAAATGAAATTTGAAATAATCCATTATTTGTTGTAACTAAATCAATAGAGATTGGTTTAATTCCTAATAAACGACAAAAAGAATATAACCATTCTTTTGAATCCACTTCTGTTTGATTCACTCTTTCCACAATCCCGGATGCAACGTGCTGTGCACGCGGAGCATCAATCGAAGATTTCAGAGGTTTCGAGTAAAAAAATAAGGTGGGGAGAATGTTATAAAGCGTAATTGCCAAGACGGCAACAATCAAATAGAATTGCCAACGCTTCTGTTTTTCCATATTTTCATGATTCCTTCTATGATTGTGAATTTCCTTTTGAAAGCTATGGAAACCTCGCCTAAATGAGGTTTTCAACTCTAACTCAAAATGAAATTAACTGTGAATGAATGTGGGACATCAAAAAGCGCCTTTACAAAGTGAAGACTCTCTAAGACAAAGGAAAAGCATAACAAATCATTATGCATTCTGTCTACATAAAACCAATTTCATTAAACACGGATTTTACCTATAAAATGGCGAATGGAACACGGAGAGATTTAATCCATGATCTTTGCTTAATTCAAAATAGAGAATTTCGAAAATGAATTAACAATCAAGAAATAATAAACTGTTCTGGCCCATTAAAAATTTCTTACATCCTCTGAATTTAAAATAGAAAATAAAAAACCCTCCTTTTTTATAAAGGAGGGTATGAACAAGCATATTTTTAAGACATCAAATTTAGCTAGTAGCTATTTCCGATGTTTTATCAATATTTTTCTCAATATTCTGCTCAGCAGTCAATTGAGTAAATTGTTTGCTTAATGAACGGGCAGCCACAATCCAGGCAGCAATAATAACCATCAAAATCGCGCCAATGTAAGGTGTAATAGTTGCTAACGTTCCAAATGCAAGTAATCCCATTTGAATAATAGAGCCGCCAGATTTTCCTAAACGAGCTCCTACTACGTCAACTGCGGCTTTACCTTTTACTTTAGATTCATCATCTAAAGGAATGTAAGCCATTTCTTTTGTTGGATCAAATAAAGAGTATTTAGCAGATTTACTCATAATATTTTGAGCCGCACCAAAAATGACAGCTAAGAATAGTGGAGTAGTTCCTAAGGCAGCAATATATCCAGCTAGGTGATCTTTAAAAATCACGAATGAGAAAAAAGCAATCCCGGTGACTAATAAAACAACTGGAGTAATTAAAGCTGCAAATCCCCAACCTTTATAACGAATTACGTTACCACCAACGAATAACATCATCAAAATTGTGACGGCACCCGTCATTGTTGAGAACCATCCCATGAACGTGCTGTAATCATTTGGATTAGGATACTGAAGTTTCACCTGGCTCTTCCATGTAATTTCTACTAAGTTAATAGAAATACCGTAAGCAATAACCAATATCGCCAAACAAAGGATATACTTAGAGGTAAAGAGAAATTTGAAGCTTTCTCCAAGAGACATTTTAGCTTTTTTCTTTTTACCAGGAGCTTTTTCTTGATTTAAATCATAAAAACGTGGATCTGTTAAAACTGCACGATTAATCCACCAGTAGATAGCTAAAATTGCTAATCCGGCAATGACAACCATACCCATTAAATAATTTAAAGAAATTTGCCATGCATCAACATTTGCAGGTAAATGCTTGCGAATATCTGATACATATACAATAGCAGGACCTGAAACTAAAAGTGCGAAATTAGCACCCAAACCGAAAAGGCTATAAAAACGTTTAGCTTCATTTACACGGGTAATTTGGTTAGCAAATCCCCAAAAAAGAAGAGATAATACAACGCTTCCCCAAAGTTCAGCTAAAATGTAAAAAATCGAATACATCCAGTTTTCATATGCCGCCGCAAGCCCGGTCCAACCGCCAGGTAAATAAGCTTTTAAAGCTTCAGCAGAAGCATGAGGCATTAAAACTTCTCTAGCTGGATACATGACAAAAGCAAATAAGCCGAAGAAAATAATAAAAGGTAAAAGCGTAACGTAAAATAAATTTTCTCTGCTTAGCGTATTGCTAAGCTTGGCATAAATGATCATAAAAAGGATAGCTGCAGGGACAACACCAAAAGACTTCAAAAATGGAATGGCTTCCGCACCTGCAGAGGTCACGATTAAAGTGTCTTTTGTATCTCTTAAAATTGTGTAATTGAAAGAAATAAAAAAGAACATAAAAAACATTGGAAGAAGTTTTTTAAGTTCATAACCGTGTACAGGCCAAAAGAAGGCCCTCCACTTACCAAAGTCTTGTTTCGCATCTTGCGACATAGTAAAACCTCGAACTAGTTTATTGTTTGCAAATTTTTGATAATAAATTGTGAGTTTTCATAATTTTGTGTAAAAACATTACTAAGTATTCGGGATTATCAAGCCATTTATCTAAAAAAGCAAGAAAAAACTACAAACAACCCCCTTACGTATTAAAAACACTAATTGTATGGGAAATTATCTTTAATACATTGAGATAGATTAAATTATATTAAAAGAAAAAATTTAGCTCTTATGAGAATGAAAGCTAAATTCAGTAACAGAATCATTTTTTTATATTGAATTTGTGTTTCGCCCTATTTATTGATGATAAGAACTCAACGATCAAGTCATGAATAATTTTTCAAGAAAATTTTTTTACTATTCAATTACAATCTTTTAGTTTTTTTATAAGTCATTTTTAAAATAGCAATTAATTAAATTTAAAATTTTTCGTTGTACCGTTCTGGCAGACTAGCTAAAATTCCAGATCGAAAGGAAGCATTTTACTTAGATTTTTCAAATACTTTTTAAACCTAACTTCGGGGATTATTTTTCTCCCGCTTTAAAACGACTAACAATAAAAATAGATTAGCGGTCCATCCTTGTTTGACAACTTTTAGTCGATTTCATGTTAAATGATTTCACTTGACAAGGGAGTTTTGAAAGCTACAATGTTGAAACAGAGATCAACAGTTCATTGACAAATCTAACTTTAGTCTTATAAATTAAAGCAAAACTAAACCTTGATGCCGCATCTCTCAGGCAGGTTAAAAAATTACTGATTTAATCTATTTATCTTTTAGACTATTGTATAGAAAATGATTTAGATGAACGAACGAGATAAGTTATATACATGTGTATTAGCCAAACTCTAACGAAAAACACTCGATTTATAGAAACGGAGCTAGATTTTAATGCATTTCACAACAAATGTCCAAGAGGATCCAATATGGGTTTATCCCCCAATGGACGAAGCATTAAAAGAAAGCATTGTTAAAGAATTTAAACTTCATCCTGTTATAGCACAAATTTTGGTTTCCAGAGGATTTACTTCTTTTCAACAAATTCACGATTATTTATATGCTAAATTACCAGAATTGCACGATCCTTTTTTAATGGCAGAAATGCCTCAAGCGGTTGAACGAGTTTGCCATGCTATCCGTGATCATGAAAACATTCTTATCTATGGCGATAATGATGTTGATGGAATGACTGGAACTACTTTGTTGACCGAATTTCTACAAGATTTAGGCGCAAATGTTTTCTTCTATGTATCCAATAGAGGAGCGCTTCGACAAAGTTTAATTGTCGAAGCTTTAGAATATGCTCTCATTAATAATTGCAAATTACTTATTACTGTAGATTGCGGTATCACTGCTGCTGTGGAAATAGCTAAAGTAGCTGCACAAAACGTCGATGTGATTATCACTGATCACCACGAACCGACAGATAAAATTCCTCATTGTGTAGCGACTCTAAACCCAAAACTTGTTAACAACCCTTATCCGAATCGAGATTTAACAGGAGTTGGAGTCGCTTTTAAACTAGCTCACGGAATCACTAATCAACTGACATCTGAAGGAAAAATTCCTCCTTCTAAGATTGATTTGAAAAAATATTTAGACTTGGTAGCATTAGGAACTATCTCTGATATGGGTTCATTGCTTGACACAGAAAATAGAATCTTAGTTCGCTATGGTCTTCGCCAGTTGCGTAAAGGCAAACGAATGGGTCTAGCAAAACTTTTTTCTATTTGTGATGTTGATCTCAATGATTTAAATACGTTTACCATAGCTTCAAAAATTGCACCTCGTTTAAACAGCTTAGGACGTATTGATGACCCTCGTAAAGGTGTCCAAATGTTACTTGTAAAAAATGCTGATTTGGCAGAAAAGATGGCATTAGAGCTAGATCTTAATAATATCGAAAGGCAAAAAATTGAAAGAACAATGTCTTCCGATGTAGATAGTACTATCCAACAAATACCTGCTATTTTATCTAACAAAGCAATTGTAATGGTTTCTGATAAATGGCATCCAGGTGTCATTGCCATCATATCGACACGAATTTCAAAACAATACAACAGACCTACTGTGATGATTGCTATCGATAAAGGAATTGGAAAAGGTTCCATTCGCTCTATCCGCGAATTCCCCCTTCTACCAACTTTAAAAGAATGTTCAGATATTTTGATCAATTTCGGTGGACATGATTTTGCTGCAGGATTAACTATTAAAGAAGAGCACGTTGAACAATTTAAAAATCATTTTATTGCTTCGGCTAATAAAAAGCTTGCTGATACAGATGTTATGAGTAAACTTTATCTTGATGCAGAAATTAAATTTAGTGAATTAACTTTTGATTTTATTGAATCAGCAAGGCTATTAGAGCCATATGGAAATGAAAATCCTCAACCCATTTTGTATTGCGACGCTTGGCAAACCTGGCCTCCAAAGATTGTTGGTAAAACGCATTTGAAGCTTTATTTAGAACAAGGAGATAGAGTTCTGGAAGGTGTTGCGCTTGGAAAAGCAACTTATAGCCAACAACTAAGGAAAAAGAATTTAAAACTGCGCATTGCTTTTACCCCTCAAATTAACAAATCCAGTATTCAATTACTCATTCGTGATTTTAAAGTTTTAGAAGAAGTGCCTACCACTTTTACTGAATTGGAACCCGCTCAATATCAAAATTTATGACCCATTTATTGACTATCCATACTCAAGTTGAGGGAGAAATTACAGCGATTGCTTTTGGAGGTGCAGGAATTTTAAGATATCATGGATTTGTAATTTTTGTTCCTTTTACTGCTCCTGGCGATCAAATTGTTTGTCGTATCATCGAAATAAAAAAATCTTTTGCAGTAGCAGAACTTGTCAAACTCAAACAACCTAGCTCTTTAAGAGTTCAGCCCCCTTGTCCATATTTTGGGAAATGTGGAGGATGTCAACTTCAGCATTTAAACGAACAAACACAATTAAACTATAAACTTACTGCCATCACTGACAATCTTAAACGAATTGGTCATCTTAAAGTACCTTCTGTTGAAATGAGTACAGCTCAATTGAATTGGGCCTACAGGCGACATATTACCCTTCATTTAAAATCCTTTAATCAAAGTTTTCAAGCAGGTTATATAGCAACAGATCATTTTTCTCTTATTTCAATCGATACATGTCCTATTTTTAATAACCTTCATGACCCTATCATTAGCATATTACAAAAATTTATTAGTACTTTGCCTAATCCCAATCAGCAAGATGGCCGATTGACATTATTAAAAAACCAAAATTCTCAATATATTTTATCATTTCAATTTTGTTCATTGAATGAACTTAATCGAATCCTGTTTCAAGAGGCTTTAGAAAAATATCCTATTCTTTCGGGTATTCTAGTAACTTCTCCCAAGAAACAGTGGATAATAGGTAACCCCTACTCTGAACAAAAAATTGAAAATTTAATTTTTCGGTTTACTCCTCAAGCCTTCATACAAAATCACCCTGAACAAAGCCTTTATATTTATAAAAAAATTTGTTCGTTAACGACACAACTAAAATCAAAAAAAATTTTAGATCTTTACTGTGGGTTTGGAATTACCTCTTTACTCCTTGCTAGTCAAGGACATTTTGTAACTGGCATTGAATATAATTCTGACGCCATTCGATTTGCGAAAGAAAATAGCAAGTTGAACCATTTGCCTCATGTCGAATTTCTCGAAGGAGATGTAGAAAAAATTTTACCTATTTGTTTAAAGTCTCAAAAATGTGTAGATTTAGTTATTGTCAATCCTCCAAGAATTGGCTTATCTAAATCAGTAATCAAAATATTAATGAGTGCCTTACCTGAAGACATGATTTACATCTCTTGTATGCCCTCTACTTTAGCTCGTGATTTGTCTATTTTGTGCGAAGATTTATATGAAATTCACGAGTGTACTGCGTATGATATGTTTCCACAAACTAGCCATGTCGAAACACTTGTTCATCTTAAAAAAGTATAACCTCTCAATTTCTTTAAAAAAAAGACTTGAAAGGTTATAAAGTTGTTGCTCAATCAATGCATTTAGATTTTTTGAAGAAGAATGACTTAACTCAGCAATAATTCATTGCCGGTTGCTCAGAAGCTAGCTGAAATCAGCTAGCTTGACGACGATTTTTTTTCTGCATGAATTTTTCTTGATATTCTTTCATACTATCAGAATGAATAACCCATGCAGCCCCTTTTCGCTCTGCTTTCAGCAAACCAATACGAGTCGCGTAATAAATTTTTTGTGCAGGGACACTTAACAATTCCGCTACTTGATTAACAGAATAATATCCTTTTAGATTATCAAATAATAATTCACCGTTAAAAGTAGATTTCGTTCTAGAATATTTTTGACGACGGTAATCTTCTAAATCTTCTAAGCTAATTGTCCAACGAGTTGTCTCTTTAGTAGCTTTTAATTTATTTAATTTAATGGCAACATAAATAGCTTGTCTTGTTACTTTATTTAATTTAGCAGCTTCTGTAATTGAAACTACTTTTTTATCATCAGTTTTATTCTGAGACATAATATTACCTCCACAATATATTAAATATGTAATTTCCTTTTTTTTTAATAAATTTATAATTTATTTAAGGAAAAATAATCTTTACATAGTAAAGAATTTAAATCAATGATTTTAAATTATTTTTGAATTTTTTAAATTTAATTTTAAACAAATATAAACAGATAATTAATTAATAAATTAATAAAATGAGTATAATTATGGGAATAAACGATTTTTAACAACCAGAAATCTTAATTGGAAAACGCTCTTAATATACAAAAACTTTTATTATTAATCAATTTATTTTTTTATTTATCTGACTCAAAAGAGGTTAGTAATAGCAAAAAAAGAAATAAGCATGAAAAATTTAAGTTCTCTCTAAAAGGATAAATTCAAATTATTGAATTTATCCTGGCTATTTTCTACAAGAATAATCATCCAAAACTCGCCTAATAATAAGTTTTTGGTTATAATTAAAACTTTATCTCCGGCTTATCTTAAAAGATTGAGGAAATTTTAATGTACAAATTTTTAATTTATTTAATTTGTTTAACAACTTTTGTTTTGGAAGCCAAATCACCTGATTTGAGTCCTAAGGAAGTCACGTTTAAAGCAAACGAAATTATGAAAGCTCATGCTTCGCAAAAACAACTTTCACCTACTCTTACTCGTCGAATTTTAAATAACTATTTAGAAAATTTAGATCCTAATAAAACTTACTTCATCGAATCAGATATTTATGAATGGACTCATCCAACAGATGAACTCCTCACAAACATTATTGATGATTACAATAACAGTAATTTTTCTACTTTTGAAAGTATTCATACTGCTCTAATTAAAGCTATTTTAAAACGGCGTCAACTAGAAAATAAAATAGACTATCAAAGCTTGCCTAAAAATGTCCGAGCAGAAGAATTTAAAGATATTCCATGGGTTCAAACTGAAGAAGAGCTTATTGAACGGTTAAAACGCATACGAGCTTTACAAATTGAAACTGCAGCAAAATTAAACGATAATATGAAGGAAAATGCTCTTCAAAGAATCGGCAAACGACAAGCAAAATACGAAGAAGAGGTATTAAATCCAAAAGAACAAGAAAAGCAACCTTTAATCTTATCTAATGTTTTAAAAGCCACAGCATCTGCTTTAGACGCCCATACAGCTTATTTTACACCTGGTGAGGCTGCGCAATTTATGATTAATGTTCAACAGCGTTTATTCGGGATTGGCGCTCAATTGCGTGATGACATTAATGGATTTACCGTAATAAAAATTATTGAGGGTGGCCCCGCAGCCTTAGGTAAAGAACTTAAATTAAAAGATCGCATTGTTGCAGTCAATGGAGAACCTGTTGTCGGAATGGATATTACAGATGCAGTTGATTTAATTCGAGGGGAAGAACATACTCCCGTTATTTTGACAGTCATTCGAGAAACGACAAGTGCTGCCGGTGAAAAAACTGAAGAAAAATTGGATGTGACTATTTTAAGAGGAGAGGTTATTTTAAAAGAAAGTCGTTTCAAAAGTTCTTACGAACCTTATGGAAATGGGATAATCGGTTATTTAAAATTATACTCTTTCTATCAGGATCGAGATAGTTCATCCGCAACAGATTTGGAAGAAGAAATTAACAAACTTAAAAAGAATCAAAACATGTTTGGCCTTATTCTTGATTTAAGGTATAACTCAGGAGGCCTTTTATCTCAAGCTGTTGCCGTAACGAGTTTATTTATTACTAAAGGGATTGTAGTCTCCATTAAAGATGAAAACGGGAAAATTCAACATTTAAGAGACTTAGATGGAACATCAACTTGGGATGGCCCACTCATTATTTTGGTGAATCGCATGAGTGCTTCAGCCTCAGAAATTGTGGCGCAAACACTTCAAGACTACGGTAGAGCAATCATTGTTGGAGATGACCATACATATGGAAAGGGATCATATCAAACATTCACTTTGACGACAACCGAACACGAACAAGTCAATCCTCAAGGGGAATATAAAGTCACAAGAGGGCGTTATTATACCGTTTCTGGTAAAACCCCCCAATTATCAGGTGTATTATCTGACATTTCTATACCAGGTGTATTATCAGAGTCAGAAATTGGAGAGAAGTACACCAAATATCCTCTTGAAAACGATCACATCAAAGCAAATTTTGATGATGATCTTTCGGATGTTCCCTTTTTACAGCGAGATAAAATTCGTAAGTTGTATAAATTTGGTCTTCAAGAGAAGTTAGACACTTATCATCCATATTTTGAAGTATTAAAAAAGAATTCTTCCAAACGCTTAGAAAATGACCCCAATTATCAAAATATGCTTAAAGAAATAAGAAAGAAGGAAAATAGTGATATAGAAAGCATGGAAGACTTTGGTCAAAATGATTTACAATTAGAAGAAGCTTATAAAATCATGAAAGACTTATTAATTATGATGCAAGAAAAAGGAATTCCTCTTATTTCTTCAAAATTATAGGAAAGTTCTTTTTAAATATAAAAACTTAATAAGATTAAAAAAAAATTATTTATAAACATTTTATTCATTACTAAAAAGATATTTTATGCGCGTTAACAAAATTTTTGAAAATACTTTTATCATTCTTGAATTGGTTGAAAAAACCTTGAATTTTGCAGGCTACATTCCAGGCATAGGAACAGTCTCTGCTTATGTCCGAGGTGGGCTGGCGAGTATTGAAGCCGTATCAGGAATAGGTCTAACAATTATTGGATTTATTGCAAACTCTCAAGGTAATCCAGCCAGTTCTATTTATTTAACTACGGGTATCACTTTTATTGGGCATGCGCTTTTAAATGGTTTTCGCGCTTCATTTGAAAATCAGCCTTTCATTTCACTTGTCACAACCTTACCTTATGATATTGGCTCTTACTTATTGTTAGGACGTCGAGTTTTTCCATATTTGAAATAATTTTTCAGACGTTTTACACATAAGATCAATACTGAATCCATGACCAGCATTAACCAACCTCGTTAAATTAAACAATGATGGTAATTTTTTATAGGTTGAAGCTCATTAGGTAAATATTGCGGATGAATTTTCCTAATCAAAAAAAATAAATAAAGCATGTTTTTTTAGTCTTTTAGATTTAAAAGATATCGTTTTCTCCTTATTATACTTGTAAAAAGAATTGTTAAATACAAATTCACCCACTATTTATTAAACCTTCTTATTTAGAAGGGTCTCTACAGATTTTAAAGAAAAGGCCTTAGTTTTATGTCAGTTCGCGTGCGCATTGCGCCTTCTCCAACAGGTGATCCCCACGTTGGAACAGCCTATATGGCTTTGTTTAATATGATTTTTGCACGTCATTACAATGGAACATTTATTCTTCGTATTGAAGATACAGATCGGGCTCGTAGCCGACCAGAATATGAAGAAAATATTTACTCAGCCCTCAAATGGGCAAATATCCAATGGGATGAAGGCCCTGATATTGGGGGTGATTATGGTCCTTATCGACAATCAGAAAGATTTGATATTTATAAACAATATGCTGAAGAACTTTTATCTAAAGGGAAAGCCTATAAATGTTTTTGCACTGCGGCTGAACTTGATGAAATGAGAGAGTTGAGCGCTAAACAGGGTGGAAGACAAGGTTATGATAGACGTTGCAGACACCTGACTCCTGATGAGATAATTGAGAGAGAGCAAGCCGAACTTTCGTATGTCATTCGTTTAAAAGTCCCTTTAAACGGTGAATGTGTTTATGAAGATGCGATTAAAAAACGAATGACCTTTCCTTGGGCTGATATAGACGATCAAGTTCTTCTCAAATCAGATGGTTTTCCCACCTACCACCTGGCAAACGTTGTCGATGATTATCTTATGAAAATTTCTCATGTGATTCGAGGCGATGAATGGATGAGTTCTACTCCAAAGCACATCTTGCTATATGAATCCTTTGGATGGACTCCTCCAACGTTCTTGCATATGCCTCTTTTATTAGGTAAAGATGGTAAAAAATTGTCTAAACGAAAAAATCCGACTTCCATTTTTTTTTATAGAGATAGCGGTTATTTATCCGAAGCTTTCATCAATTTCTTAACATTGATGGGCTATAGTATGACTGGCGATCAAGAAATTTATAGCTTAGATGACATTATACGAGAATTTGATTACAAGCGGATTGGCGTCTCCGGAGCTATTTTTGATGTGCAGAAGTTAGACTGGGTGAATCAACAGTACCTCATTAAAAATATTCCTGTTGAGCAACTTTGGGATAGGATCAAAGAATGGAGCTTTAACGATGAATTTATGCAACGCCTAATGCCTCTTTGCCATTCTCGCATTAAAACTTTTGGCGATTTTATGGATCTGTTTAACTTTTTATTCATCAATCATCTTCATTATAATGATGCGATATTTGTCGTTAAAGATCTATCTAAAGAACAAATTTGCTACTTGATTCAATCTTTAATTTGGCGTTTGGATGAATTAGAAAATTGGAACGGAACAGGTGTTAATCAAGCTTCCAGAGAGATTGCTGAAATCTTTGGAGTCAATCATAAGAAAATTGTCATGCCAATTCTCTTTGCTAGTTTGATGAGTAAAACACAAGGTCCTCCTCTCTTTGATTCCGTCAACCTTTTAGGGAAAGATCGTACACGTGCACGACTGCTTAAAGCGATGGAATATTTAGGAGGAATTTCAAATAAAAAAATGGCCAGCCTCAAAAAGGCCTGGCAAGAAAAAAGCGGTCAACCGCTCATGATCAAGGATTAAAAATTCTTTTAATTAATGCTGGATGAATGAGATTTAATTCAGCATTGATTTATGCAAGTATAGGAGAGATAAAATGGATATGACTGCACATGCTTTTTCTTTTTTTCAAGTGTCTTCTCAAGTCTTAGAAGGCTCCTATGGACTATTTTTACAGATCTTAAGTATTGTTCTTTTTTTACTATTTTTTAATTTTCTTATTAAAGTTGGTTTAACTAAATTAAAAAAACGTTTTTTAAGTCAAAATAAAATTTGGTCTTCTAGTTTTGTTTCAGCGATTGAAAAACCCCTTAATTATTACGCTTGGTTTGTTGCTTGTATTTGCGCTCTTGACGCAGCAATCAATCGATTTTTAGAACATCATCTTTTTAATGTACATGTCATTCTAAATCTAGGGGCAGTTTTAGCCATCGGTTGGTTTCTCTTAAGATGGAATAATAAAGTTTTACAAGACATGTTGAGTATGAGCTACCAGCACCGCATTAACCTTACTCCTGCTAAATTAGATTTGATTAGTAAACTAGCGACTATTGTTATTATTTTTTTAACAGTTTTTCTAGCCATGGATGTTACGGGTCGCGACATGCAAACAGTGATTGCATTTGGAGGAATTGGTGGTTTAGCCATTGCTTTTGCGTCGCAACAAGCCATTGCAAATTTTTTTGGCGGAGTCATGGTCTATCTCACACAACCTTTTAGCATCGGAGAACTCATTAATATTCCTGAAAAAAAAATTGAAGGACATGTGGAAGAAATTGGTTGGTACATGACACGTATTCGGAATCTAGACAAACGACCTATTTATGTTCCCAATTCAGTTTTTACACAAACGATTGTCATTACTCCTTCTCGAATGAGTCATGAACGTTTTTTTCATACAATTGGATTGCGCTATAGTGATATCGATACTATTAAACAAATAGTTGCTGATATCAAATTAATGCTTCTTAAGCATCCACAGGTAGATCATGAGCAAAGAGTAGATGTTTATTTTGTAAGTTTTGGAGATTTCGCTTTAAATATTAGTATTTCTGCTTATATTCATTTAGGCCAGGCAGATTTCCCCAGTATTCGGCAGGATATTTTATTAAAAATTGCCGATCTTATTCGGAGTCACGGAGCCTCTATTGCTATCTCTCCACAAACTATTCAGATAGCATCCGGAATGCAATTGATTCCTAATGTGGAACCATCAAAACCATCACTATCCACTTCTTCTTAATAACACATACAACAAGCGAGAACTTTAGTAGTAGTAGCTATAAACAGCCAAAAAAGCTACAATTAGTCTTATATATACTCAACCACTTAATTTTTTTAATTTTATGCTAATTTTTACACCATCAAATGTTCTGTCTTTTTTAAGAGGGCCACTCGCACTGGCATTTATTGTTGATCATCCCTTTTATAGAAGTTTAGTAATCATTTTAGCCATGTTAACAGATAGCTTAGATGGATATCTTGCTCGTCGTTTTCGAATGACAAGCCAGATCGGAGCTTTCCTAGACCCTTTGATGGATAAGATATTTGTTTTTACAGTTGCTCTTATATTTATGTATGAAGGGAGATTGGAGACTTGGGAAGCCTTGACCTTAATTTCGCGAGACTTCGCTGTATTATTGTTTGGGCTTTATCTAGCTATTAAAGGAAATTGGGCATTTCGATTTCGCTCTATCTGGTCTGGTAAAGTGACAACAGCTTTACAATTTTTTGTTTTATTAGCCTTAACGTTTCACTATACAATTCCTCACTTCGTATTTTATTCTTTCATTTTGCTAGGTTTTGTAGCTCTATGTGAACTATACATCGTTGAAAAAAAAGAATTAAAGATTAAAATCGCCCGCCCTATGTCCCTATAACCTAGATTAAACCAACAATTCAATTTGACATCGATAAATTCTCTTACGCACTATAAACGTATTAAATAAATTAGCTTTTTCGAATTGCAAAATTCAAAAAGAGCAGAATAGCAATTTTCATTTATGTATAATCGAAGATTTACTTACAGCAAACCTCCAATTAAATGACATTTGAAAATAAACTCATATATAAATATGGATATATATCCACCCTTAACGCTTGTTTTTTTATTAACACTTGCTGCACCAAAACATGATATTATTAAGATGCAGCTTTTAAGGGATGTAAAACTTGCTCTTCACTTGTTCTTGGAGTAGATTCACCAATATCTTCTCGAGCTTTTTCCCCAATAATAGCAGCAAATTGCTTACCTAATGAACGTACGCAAAGCATCCAAACAATGATAACGCCAATTAAGATGACAGCTACATAAGGAGCGCTGGAGCTAACAGTTGCAAAAATCATCAATAAACTTTGATGAATTAAGGAACCGCCCGATTTACCAAGACGAGAACCCACACCATCAATCGCAGCTTTTCCTTTCAATTTACTTTCATAATCCAGAGGGATAAAAGCCATTTCTTTTGTAGAATCAAAAACAGAATACTTACAGGCTTTACTCATGCAGACTTGAGCTGCACCAAAAAAGACGGCTATAGTTAAAGGTGTCGTTCCTGTTAATATATAAACAGGATCAGCCAAATCATTTCGAAATAGCATAAAAGCAAAAAATCCCACACTTGTGACGAGCATAATAGTCGGTGTTACTAAAGCTGTCCGTGTCCATCCAAACCGAGTAATCATTGTAGACATAAATAAGGATGTGATTGTGGCAATAATTCCGACTGCTGATGTCATGTTATTCATATAGCGAATATAATCAAGGCCTGACGAATAAAGTTGACGAAGCTGGTCTTTCCATACAATTTCAACTAAGTTAATGACAAGATTATAAGAAATAACTAAAACTGCAATACAAATAAGATATTTAGAATTAGCGAGATAGTTAAAACTTTCTCGGATCGATAATCTTTTTTTCATTTTTTGAATGCGTTTTGCTTCATGGAACTCTTGAAATTCTGGACCATTGAGTACATTTTTATTCATCCAACGAAAAATAACCATGGCTATTGTTCCACTTACAATGACAGCAACCATGAGAATATTTAAAGTCTGTTCCCAACTTTGATCATTAGAGAGGAGATTGGCTATGATTCCTGCTATCGTTGCAGCAAAACTTGCAATGACACCAAGCATACTATAAAAACGACGAGCTTCAGTCATTTTTGTGATTTCATTCGCAAATCCCCAAAAAAGGACAGTTAAAACAATATTACCCCAGAGTTCACAAATTACATAAAACAAAGTAAATGACCAATTACGGAACATGGCAATTAATCCTTTAAATCCTGCTGGTAAGATCGTTTCTAAGTAATCGCATAGTTGATGAGGATGTAGTACGTCACGTAAAGGATAAAAAATATAAGTAAACGAACCAAAAAATAGCAAAAATGTAGAAATGACAATATAAAAAACTTTTTCTTGGCTAAAACGGTTAGACAACTTAGTGAAAATTAAAGTAAATAAGACTGCTGTGGGTAACAGCACCCATACTTTAATAAATGGAATAACTTCAGCCCCTGAAGCCTTAGCAGTCACAACAACAGCATCTTTAACATTGCGTAAAATACTATAGTTGAAACAAATCAAAAATAGCATCAACATCATTGGAAGCACTTTTTTGACTTCATGGCCGTGAATAGGCCAAAAAAATGCCCTCAGTTTACCAAACTCTGATTCTTGTTGAGACATTTTAAACCTTTTGTTATAAAATAATATATTATATTTTTTATTAATTCTCAACTATTTATTTAATTAATAAAAAAAACAAAAAGCACATTAATAATAAATACTACTAATGTGCTTTGATTTTAAAATTATACAGCTTTCTGTTCTTTCAGAATTGTGTCTGAAAGAATATTAACAGCTCGAATAGGAGTCATCAATGTCTCAGAAGTTTCATTGTTTTCTACCTGGCTTGTTAATTCATTAAATTGTTTACCTAAAACGCGAATTGCCATTACCCAGACTACAATTACGGCGAACAAGACGATAGCTACATAAGGGGCACTTGTATTAATTGTAGAAAACAAAAGTAGAAGGCTCTGATGAACCACAGATCCACCCGATTTTCCGAGGCGAGAACAAACTCCATCAATCGCCGCTTTTCCAACGAGTTTGGATTCAGGATTTAAAGGAACAAAACTCATTTCTTTAGTGGCATCAAATACAGAGTACTTAGCTCCTCGACTCAATATGTTTTGAGCAGTTCCAAAGAAAACCACTAAAACCAAAGGAGTTATTCCGGAAAAAGATAAGAAAATTTCGGGAGATGCCTTTTTAAGGAAGAAAAAGGAGAAAAAGCCCAAACTTGTTACAGCTAAAATGATAGGTGTAATTAAAGCAGTAGTGGTCCACCCAAATTTGCGAATCGCATTTCCTGATACGAAAAGGGAACTTAAGGTCGCTACTACCCCGATAATGGATACGATATGATTCATATATAAAGTATAATCATTAGGATCAGGATATAGCTCTCGAACTTGATGTTTCCATAAAACTTCTGTGAGGTTAATAACTAGGTTATAAGAAATAACAATAAGAGCAACACAAAGTAAGTAATTAGAGCGAAGAAGATAGGAAAAGCTTTGCTTTAGAGAAAGCTTACCTTTAGCTTCTCCTTCTGTTTTAACCGAAGAAGGATCATAAAAACGTTTATCGGTTAAGACTTCTACATTCATCCAACGAAATAAAGCTAAAGCTAAAGCACCCGATAATAAAATTAAAGAAACCATCATTACTAATGATTGATACCATGGATCACTACCAAGAATTCCCAAATCGTTCTGCTTATTAAATTGACAACAGTAAACAGAGGCTTGTCCTGCGAAAATACCCGAAAAATTAGCACCTACCCCAAATAGACCGTAAAATCTTTTTGCCTCACTAATTTTAGTCACTTGATTAGCGAAGCCCCAAAATAAGACAAATAAGACAGTACTTCCCCAAAGTTCTGACATCACATAGAAAATAGTAAAAGTCCAGTAACGAAACATCGCAACTAGTCCTTTAAATCCAATCGGCAAAATTGTTTCAAGATAGTCAGCAGTTGCGTGAGGATGGATAATATCTCGAATAGGATAGAGAATAAAAGTGAAAATAAAAAAATAAGATAAAAAAAGAGAAGTGATAAGGTAAAAAACGATTTCTCTTGACAGGCGATTAGACAACCAAGTGAACAAAAGGGTCATTAAAATAGCTCCAGGGAACATAGCCCAAACCTTTACAAAAGGAATGACCTCAGCACCTGAAGATTTTGCAGTTATAAGTAGTGAGTCTTTTAAAGTACGTAATATGTTGTAATCAAAAGAAATAAAAAAGAATATTAACAACATTGGGATGAGTTTTTTAAGCTCATAGCGATGAACGGGCCAAAGATTGCTCCGCCATGGACTAAATTCACGGGACCCTGTTGGTGTCTGTGACATGCTAACCTTTTCTTATGATTAAGATCGGCAACTTTTTATCCTTAAGTTTCACAAATAAGGAAACTCGCAAGCTTCTAACCTTTCAGTTTATTTACAGGTTAGATTCTAAATTTTCTCTTTACCTCATTTTTAGCTAAATGAAAAACCTTAGATCTAAACTTATACATTTTTAAGCCTATTTTATCAAGCCATTTCTGATTTGCATAAAACCGTTATTTATCAATAAATTAATTTGATATAAATCATATTATTTAAAAATTATAAAAATAAATTATTTATTAATTTATATTTAATTTTTGCATTAAAAACAAAAAAAACAATCGAAAATAAAGGAAGGGAAAATGATTTTAATGATCATTAAGAGATTTGTGCAAGATAATAAAAAATAAGGAGTTTGGAAGAACTGGACAATTGGTCGTAATAGAAAGGATAGCTATATCACAGCGAGAGTTAAAAATAAAATTTCTTAGCAGTGTTATATTTTTTTGACTAGCTTTAGTTCAAACAAATTCGAACTCTAAGATTTATTTATCTGATAGAGCTTCAATCCCAGGTAATTGCCCAAATTCTATATATTCTAAAGAGGCACCCCCTCCAGTTGAAAGATGGTTTATTTGTTTAGAAACTCCAGCTTGTTCTATAGCAGCTAAGGAATCCCCTCCCCCAACAATAGTAATCGCGTTGACAACAGCAAGAGTTTGAGCAATAGTTTGAGTCCCTCTAGAAAAAGCGGGAACTTCAAATACTCCTAAAGGGCCGTTCCAAAAAATCGTAGCTGCTCTGTTCAATTCTTCTTGATAAAGTTTAATAGTGTTTGGCCCAATATCTACCCCTTGATACCCATCAGGAATTCCTTCTTTAACTGAAATAATTCTCGTTTCAGAGGAGGATTCATCCATTTTTTTAGCAATGACCAAGTCTATGGGTAGTAAAAGGCGGCAGCGAGACTGTGTGTCAACACCTATCAATTCACGAGCGACAGCAACGAATTCGCTTTCGTAAAGCGAATCCCCAATAGGTATTCCTTCAGATTTGAAAAAAGTGAAGGCCATCGCTCCCCCTATTAATAAAACATCTGCTTTAGACTGTAAAGCTTCGATGACTTTAAACTTTGTGGAAATTTTTGCACCTCCCAACACTGCACAAAAAGGACGTTTAGGATTCGTTAAAGCACAACCTAGATAAGAAATTTCCTTTTCAAGTAACAAACCCGCTGCTGCACGATTGGGAAAAAATTTTGCAATTCTTGTTGTCGAAGCATGAGCACGATGAGCAGTTCCAAAAGCATCATTGATATAAACATCTCCCAACTCTGACAAAGCACTTGTAAAATTAGGTTCATCTTCAGGCCTTTCTTCGCCTTTGTGAAAACGTAAATTTTCAAGCAATAAAACTTCTCCTGATTTTAGCTGACGAACCATCTGTTCAACGTCTAATCCACAACAATCTGCAGCCATTTTTACAGGCTTCTTTAATAATTCTGATAAACGTTTAGCGCAAGGAGCCAACGAAAATTTAGAATCAAACAAACCTTGAGGACGACCGAGATGGCTCATCAAAATAACGGCTCCTCCTTGATCTAAAACATATTGAATTGTGGGAAGAGAGGCTTGAATACGACTATCATCTGTAATCAAACCTTTTTCTAAAGGGACGTTAAAATCGACACGAATTAAGGCTTTCTTGTCTTTCAAATTTAAATCGCGAATCGATAATTTATCCTTCACCGTCATCCCCCTTAATTCATTTATGAAATGAGTTAATAACTTAAACAAAAAGTTCTGTCAAGTTTCTTATTAACAGACAAAAGACTAATGAAGAAAGATCTATTTCTTATAATTTTCTAAGTTTTCTTTGACCATTTCAAGAAAATAAAGATGAATAGAAGGGTTGACTGTTAACTCCGGATGAAACGATGCTCCTAAATGATGCCCTTGCCGAACCAAAATAGGCTCCTCTTCATAAGAAGCAAGAATTTGCACGGGAGTTTCACTTGTTCGAATACGTGGAGCTCGAATAAAAAAAGCAGGAAAACATATTTCGTCTCCTGGTTTTAAATAAACAGACACATCCACTTGAAAAGAATCGACTTGCCGCCCAAACGCATTTCGCTCGACAGTAATATGTAACAGTCCAAGCGGCATCATTGCAGAATTTTGAACGTGAGAAGACATTAAAATAAGGCCAGCACAAGTTCCAAAAACAGGTTTATGAATCGCAAAATGAACTAATAGCTCTTTAAGATTTGTTGTTTCAAGTTGTCGCATCATCACAGTAGATTCCCCACCAGGAATAATAAGAGCATCACAAAAATCTAACTCATTTCGAGTTTTAACTTGGATCGTTTCTATACCAAGAGAATGAAGCATTTCTTGATGTTTAAAGAAATCTCCCTGTAATGCTAATATACCTATCAGCATGCTCTACCAACCTCTTTGAGCCATCAAATCTTCTCGTTTAAGTTGTCTAATATCAATCCCTTTCATCGCATCAAGAAGATCCATCGAAAATTGGGCTAATTTTTCAGGATTTTGAAAAAATGTGGTGGCGCCGACTATTGCACGAGCTCTTTTTGCAGGATCTTCTGATTTAAAAATTCCCGATCCTACAAAAACAGATTGTGCCCCTAATTGCATCATCAAAGCAGCATCTGCTGGAGTGGCAATTCCACCTGCAGCGAAATTAGGCACAGGGAGCACACCAGATTTTGCAACCATTTGGACTAAATGAAAGGGAGCACCTAATCGTTTAGCTTCTGCCATGAGTTCCGAAGAATCCATCAGCATTAAATGCCTGATTTCTCGATTAATAGCCCGCATATGTCGAACAGCCTCGACAACATTTCCTGTGCCGGCTTCTCCTTTCGTTCGAATCATTGCAGCCCCTTCACCAATCCTTCTTAAAGCTTCCCCTAAATCTCGACAACCACAAACAAAGGGAACTTTAAAAACATGTTTATCGATATGGTTTTCTTCATCAGCAGGCGTTAAAACTTCGCTTTCATCAATAAAATCAACTTGTAATGACTCTAAAATTTGTGCTTCTACAAAATGTCCAATTCGACATTTAGCCATAACAGGTATTGAAACTGTTTCTTGAATTTTCTGGATAAGTTCAGGATTTGACATGCGGGCGATTCCGCCCTGAACACGAATATCAGACGGAATTCTTTCTAAAGCCATAACGGCAACCGCCCCAGCATCCTCTGCAATTTTAGCTTGCTCTGAGTTCGTGACATCCATGATCACTCCTCCTTTCAACATCTCTGCCAAGGCAACTTTAATTTCAAATGATCCTTTTTCAGTTTGATTAGTTTGTCCCATGTCTACCCCTATGCATTAAAGTTTTAAGAAAGGATTACTGGATTGATTAAACTGATTTCCATGTTTACGTCTTTTTAACTCGGTTCGCACAGAAAAAAGCAAATCTTGATCAAAATCTTTATTGCAAACCCATTGTAAATATTGCAAGGGAATTTCTTTAAGAAGCCGTCCTTTATGTTTACCAAGGGGCATTGTATTCATCAAAATTGGCTTTGATAAAACTTCAAAAAGTTGTTCTGTAGTTCGATAACGCTTCGATAAATGTTTAAATACTTCTTTATTGACAATTACGTCACTCATGGCACGATGAGCTCCTTCAAGCGGAATATTAAAGTGCTTGCGTAAATATTCAAGGGAATTAACAGGGCTTTCTCCATAAAGTCGGGCCATTCTTAAAGTATCTAAAAATCGATTTTTTCTGATTTTGCAAGGGATGCCATGCCTTTCCGCTGCAACTGCCAGAATTTCAATATCAAATCCTACACCATGACCAATAATAATATGATCGCTAATCAATTCTAAAATTTGCGGTAGAACATGATTAATTGTCGGTTTATCTTTTACCATATCTTGAGTAATATGATGAATAGCTATAGACGTTTCAGGTATCGGACATTCAGGATTAATAAGGCTTTCCATTTGTGCATAAACTTGATTCCCGTCAAAACACATGACAGCTACTTCAATAATACGATCTTGTTGAGGATCTAAACCAGTTGTTTCACAGTCAATGCAAATAAATTTATGTTTTTCTATATCGGGCATAGTCTCTATTCTTGTTTATCTTCATCATTCAAAGCATCTTGAATCATTATCATGAGCTCTTTTCTACCCCGATTTTTAGGGACAGAATAATAAAGGTGGTGTAAATTCATTAAACTTAGCGTATCTAAGATTTTTGTCGTATTGAGCCTTAACTCTTTCTGATTAACTTTATCGATTTTCGTTAAAACTAATATAAGAGCTTTCTCGTGATAAAGAACCCACTCTAAAAATTGGATGTCTTCTTCATTAGGAATGCGTCTAATATCCAACAAAAATAAAATAAGTTTTAAACTTTCCCGACTTTCCAAATAAGAGCGAACCATGGGTCCCCATTCTTTTCTAACAGAAGGGGGCACTTTAGCATAGCCATAACCGGGCAAATCAGCGAAAGCAATTTGATCATTTAAGCTAAAAAAATTTAAAGCTTGCGTTTTACCAGGTGTGGCAGAAGTTTTCACTAGATGCTTAGCTTCAAATAAATGATTGAGCAGGCTAGATTTTCCTACATTTGACCTTCCTACAACTGCGACTTCGGGAAGAATATCACCAGACGGAGAACGGATTATAGGATAATCTTTATTCAAAATAGCAGTTTTAATAAACTTAGCCTGAACCGCCTTTTTCATTTTGTATCCTTCTCAATAATCTTAATTTCTCTGCGATTCTCTGCTTGATGAGTTAATATCACAAATAAGCAATTAGGAGGGAGTATCGAATGAATTCGTTCAGACCATTCCACACAACAAATTCCGCCAGATTCAAAATATTCATCAAATCCCATGCTCAGAAACTCATCCACATCTTTCAAGCGATATAAATCAAAGTGGTAAACAATTTGCTTTCCCTCATAAATGTGAAGATAAGAAAAAGTTGGACTTTGCACAATATTTGGATCAAGTTGAGATGCTCCTGCAACCAAACCTTTAATAAAAGTTGTTTTGCCAGCAGCTAGATCACCAAAAAAACAGATGACAGAGTTGGCGGGCAATGTTAAACCAAAATTAAATCCAACTTCTTGTGTTTCTTCAGCAGAATTTGAATAATAGTGTATTAATGTAGACATAGAGCATCACAAATCAAATTAAGCAAACAATTCATTGCATTAATCTTCTGCTTCTACCCAACGCTCAACGTATGGCAGAAATTCATCAAACTCCGCTAATGCTTCCACAAATGATGCGATTTTATCTTCTACTAAATGTTTTTGAATAAAGGCCAAAAAGTGATCCTCAATTTTAAATTTATTTTGAATTTGTACTTCGACTAAAGACAATTTTTTCAAATAATTTCGTTTAAAGTCTTCGATCACAGCTTCTTTACTATTGAAGAGTTTCCCACTTAAAACCGAAGAGTAAACAACTTTCTTAATGGCATCTCTGCGTGATTTGGTTTTATCGATATAACTTTTGATGACCTCTGGATCTTCTGAAACAAAGAAACGTTTGACTCTCAAACCGCCAATCCTTTCAGTATTTTCTGGACATTTAGATACCCAATCGTAAATAGCATCTTGAGGGTTTGGATGCGTGTTATCTCCAAATACTTTTCCCGTGAATGGGCAAATGTAAACTTTCTTAGTTTCCTCATTAACACTTGCATGACCAAAACCAATTTTAATTTCTGTTTCATGCCAAAGCTTTCCTTCCCTTTCTAGGTTTTTGATACAATCTTCCGCACTTTGGTAGATAATTTTATCTTTAGGAAAAAGTACGGGTTGTAGTTGGAATTTGCTCTCAATAAAATGCAGATAGGTATTGATTAATTCAGCTGGGCGATTTTCATCGAGAAATTGTTCTAACATTTTTTTTTGTTCATCAGTTATAACAACTTTTGTCATGAAAACCTCTACCGGAAATTTAAGATTAAAATTATACTTTTGAGCGAACTATTCTTTTCTTTATTGGTTTTAAAAACCGGTTTTAAGCCTAATTTTAGACCAGTATGAGTGAATTAAAAAAAAGATTTCTTACGCTCATTGTATAAACTTGTGATTACTGCTAATTAGATTAGCTTGTAAAATATTATCATACAAGACAATTTTCATCTATCTCACAAGGAGAATTTGATGCAAAAAATTCGGAAAATTTAAACTTTGAATAATTAAAACTCAAGGGGGTTGATAACATCTGCAAACTTTAATCTTACTTGTATGTTACCGCTTAGAATTAGCTTAAAACGCTATTTTAACTGTCTGCACTAAATTGATAATTTAATGCTGATTTCTTTTATTTTTAAGGATTAGTACTCAAAATTTCGTTAGCTTCTGATTCTGCGAGCCGACTGATAACTAATTCTGACTCTAAATAAGAGATATGCATCACATCACCAGGTAAATACTGAGCATGCAAAATTGTTTTTGCTATTAATGGTGTCAATTCATTTTTAATCAATCTTTGCATAGGTCTTGCGCCCAGCGCAGGATGATATCCCTTTGTTTGAATATAGTCTACAACAAATTCATCAAAATAAACTTTAACTTTTTTTTGTTTTAAAATATTTTGCGCTAATTGATTTAACTTAATTTGGGCTATTTCTTTCATCATTTCCCGATCTAACCCTTGAAAAATGACTGGTTCAATTCGATTGTAAAATTCTGGAGTTAAAGCATTAATGAGATAAGTCTCAATTGTATCAAGGGCTTTTTCATAAGAAAAAGGATGAATATTTAAGATGGCTTGGCTGGCAAGGTTCGTTGTAGCAATAAACACACAATTGCGACAATCAATCAATTCGCCGACACCACTCGTAAAATAACCTTCGTCAAATATATGTAGAAATAGAGCTCTTACTTTTGGATCAGCTTTTTCAATTTCATCTAGTAAAACAACAGCATGAGGGTTCGCTAAGATTGCATTAGAAAGAAGCCCTCCATGTTCAGAATCTTTATAACCATTAGGAACCCCTATTAATCGATTAATTCCTACCTGAGATTCGTATTCTGACATATCAAAACGAAGTAATTTAGTTTCATCTTGAAAAAGCTGTCGTGCAAGCTCTTTAGCAAGCTCTGTTTTACCCACTCCCGTTGGACCTACATACAAAAACGAAGCAATAGGTTTATTTGGATCATTAATTCCTGCATAATAACACAATAATGCATTAGCCGTATTTTTAACAGCTTGCGACTGCCCAATCACTTTTTCTCTTAAATTATTTTCTAGTTCTAATACGTTAAAAGGAGATAAAGGTTTAGGATTGACGTCTTTAGGTGATGTACTTAACCAAGGCCACCAAGCTTGTAAATGATCAATTTCTTGTAAAGATAAAGTTAGTTCTTTCTCTTCAGTTGTTATGGATAAATTTTCTGCTTTAATTAAAGAGACAGCTAAAAAGCTAATTACTAAAAGAATCTTTTTCATTTTTAAATCCTTTTTAATATTCCATAATTAGTCTAAACAGTTTAATTATTTTATATCAATTAATAAAAATTTAGTAAAAATCAGATTTTGAGAGGATCTTAATCATTGGATTCTCGAACATTATTTTGGATATGTGTAAGTGACTTGAGAAATAATTCTACAACAGGCATGATCATCAAATTTCTAACTTCATTTTCGAATTAACTTAAAATTATCTTAACAATTATGCATACTCTTTTATCAGTTTTAGCAAATCTTTTTCAACAAGCCATAGCTAATGCGTTTTCAGATCTTTCTGTTTTGGATCCCAATTTTCAACCTGAAATCACTCCAAGTACTCAAGAAAAATTTGGTCATTATCAATTTAATTCCGCGATGAAGCTCGCTAAGCTTCTTAAAAAAAATCCTAGACAAATTGCAGAAGCTATTGTCAATCAATTAACCAACTCTTTGCCCCCCCTATCAAAAATCGAAATTGCGGGACCTGGTTTTATTAACATGACTTTTTCGACAGATTTTCTTTCTAAAAATCTCGATATTTTATTACGAGATGCTCATTTTGGAATTCCTTTTCCCGAAAAACCAGAAAAAATTATCATTGATTTTTCTTCTCCCAATGTCGCCAAAGAAATGCATGTGGGACATCTTCGCTCAACAGTTATTGGAGATAGCCTCGCACGTCTATTTGAATTTCTGGGTCATCATGTTATTCGCCTCAATCACTTAGGAGATTGGGGAACATCATTTGGAATGCTAATTGCCTATATGAAAGAAGAAGCTCCTAATGTTTTGTCTGGAGAACAAAAGACAGACTTGACTCATTTAGTGAGCTGGTATCGCTCTTCCAAAAAAAAATTTGATGAAGAACCCGAATTTAAACGTCGTGCACAACTTGAAGTAGTAGCATTGCAACAAGGTGAACAAAAAGCTCGGGAAGCTTGGCAAATGATTTGCGAAATCTCCCAAAAAGCCTACCAAGAAATCTATCAACTTTTAGATGTCAAAATCATAAATCGAGGTGAGTCGTTTTACAATCCTTTTTTACCAAATATCGTCTCTGATTTAGAAAAAAAGGGATTAGTTAAAATTTCTGATGGGGCAAAATGTATTTTCTTAGAAGGGTTTCAAAACCGTGAAGGAGAAAATCTTCCATTGATGATTCAAAAATCTGATGGGGGCTATAATTATGACACAACGGACATGGCGGCCATTTATCACCGCATTTATCATGAAAAAGGAGATCGTTTAATTTACATTACTGACGCTGGGCAAGCTACCCATTTTCAAATGATTTTTAAAGCCGCCGAAAAGGCGAAGTATCTTGACACAACACAAATTCGAGTTGACCATGTCCCCTTTGGATTGGTTTTAGGAACAGATGGCAAGAAATTTAGAACTCGCTCTGGAGAAACTGAAAAATTAATCGATCTTCTTAGGACAGCTATTAATTGCGCGGATAAAATTTTAAGTGAAAAAAATCCAGAAATGGAAGAATCGGAGAGACGTCATCTAGCCAAATCACTTGGAATCGGAGCTATTAAATACGCGGATTTGTCTTGTAATCGCGTTGGAGATTATACATTTAGTTACGATAGAATGCTTCGTTTTGAAGGAAATACGGCAGCTTTCTTAATGTATGCTTATGTGCGGATTGCTGGTATCAAACGTCGACTCAAAGCAAATCTTCCTGCTGTTTTAGAAAACACGCATATAAACTTAGAACACTCGACGGAAATTGAATTAGGGCTCCATATACTACGTTTTCATGAAACACTAAATTTAATGGCTAATGATTTACTTCCTAATCGTTTAACAGATTATCTTTATACACTCGCCGAGAAATTCAATGCCTTTTTTAGAGATTGTCACGTGGAAGGGACCCCTCAGCAAAACGCACGCCTACTTTTATGCGAAGCTACTGCCAAAGTTCTCAAACAAGGATTAACCATTCTTGGATTGACCACAGTTGATAAAATGTAGAATTGAATGACTAAAATAATAATTGAATAGGTGTTTTGTGAGCTTCTCCAGCAATCTCTCTTACATAGCGAGGTATTGCATATCCAGATAAGCGTTTGGATAGCTCTTGAATTAAAGCTGCCCCTTCTTTTTCTCCCAATTCAAAATGAGAAGCCCCTTTTACTCGATCTAATTGGTGAAGATAATAAGGAATAATTCCATGATCAGAAAGGAGCTCGCAGAGTTCTTCTAAGACCTCTACCCGGTCATTTACTCCTTTTAATAAAACTGATTGATTAAGTAGTACGCAACCTCTAAGGTGAAGAGCCTTCAAACGCTCAAAGATATCCTCATCTAATTCTAAAGGGTGGTTACAATGAATAACAAAAAATATTTGTTTAGGACAGTTTTCAATGATATTCAAAAATCCTTTATCTATTCTTTCTGGAATACCAATTGGAAAACGTGTATGGAAACGAATTCGCTTAAGATGAGAAATTCCATTTAACTCTTCGAATAATTTAGTCAAAATATCATTAGATAAAGAAAGAGGATCCCCGCCGCTTAAAATAACTTCATGAATGGACGAATCTTGCCGGATGAGGTCTAATTCTTTAAGAAAAGTCTTATCATGAGATTGATAGGAAAAATTTTGTCTAAAGCAATAACGACAATGCATAGCACAAGCACTTGTACAAACCAACAGAACACGTCCCCGATATTTGTGCAACAATTGAGCTGTGCGGCGACATTGTTCATCTCCCACAGGATCTTGAACAAAGTGATCATGATTTTCAAATTCACTTTTGAAAGGTAAAAATTGTTTTACTAGCGGATCTTCTAAACTCCCTTTTGTCATTTTTTGCGCGAGACGATAAGGAACATTAATTGCAAAGGTAGGTTTATCTAAAAGTTGTTTTCTTTGCTCAAAATTTAAAGCTAAAAAATCTGCTAAAATTTTTAAATTCGTGAAATTCTTTCTCTGGATAAGGCGCCAAGATTCTGTGGGATTCAAGTCAATAAAGCATTGGGATTTTGAAGCAATCAAGTTAAAAGGTGTTTTTACACTAATCATAGAATTGGTTAAAGAAATGTTTAAAGAAAAATATCAACATAAAAAGGACTGCTACAAAATAGCATTTAACAATTCAAAAATAATGATTTTAAATTATCGTAAGTTTATTAGACTTTTTTAACATCCGGTGTTTGAAGACAAACTATTCATTTATTTTAATTCACCTGCAATTCGGCAAATAAAGGAAGTTTGGAGGAGTTTTCAGGCATTTCTTTTACGGTTTTTTCTTCTTCAACCAAACTGACATTGGCTCCAAGATCGGCTAATTTACCAATAAAGTTTTCATAACCACGTTGAATAAAAGGAAGTCCTGAAATTGTACTTGTATCAGTAGCAATTAAAGCTGCCATAATATAAGCAAAACCAGCTCTTAAATCTGGAATGCGAATTTCCTTTCCAACTAATGGTGTTGCCCCTTTAATAATCGCACTATGGCTAAAACTTTGTGAAGCAAATCGACATGATTTACCGCCCAAGCACTGCCTAAAAGGGGTAATATCAGCACCCATTTCTTTTAAAGTATCTGTATAGCCAAAACGATTTTCATAAACTGTCTCATGAACTACAGATGTGCCAGAAGACTGCGTTAATAAAACGACAAAGGGTTGCTGCCAATCTGTCATAAAGCCTGGGTGAACATCTGTTTCCAGATGTAAGCCTCCTTGTAAAGGTCCATCATAGAAAAATTCAATTCCATTGCTACGAACATCGAACCCTCCACCTACTTCTCGAAGCTTATTAAGAAAAGTAATCATATTCAAATGCTGAGCCCCTTCTACAAACACTTTTCCCTTTGAGCTAATCGCTGCCATACCCCAAGAAGCTGCTTCAATTCGATCTGGAATGACTGTATGTTCGACTTCATAAAAACGGCGAGTACCTTGAATTCGAATTGTTCTATCGACATCAATTGTAATAATGGCTCCAAGTTTTTGTAAAAAGAGAATCAATTCGACAATTTCAGGTTCAATTGCAGCGTTTTTAATGACAGTTACACCCCGTGCAGTGATTCCGGCTAAAATCGTATTTTCTGTCGCCCCAACTGAAGGATAAGGCAATGTAATAAGCGTTCCTTTCAAACCATTATGAGCATGCGCGAAGTAGGCCCCTTCCCGTTTCATTCCTCGATATTCAATGACTGCTCCAAGCTGCTCTAATGCTTGAATGTGAAAATCCACTGGCCGTTGTCCAATAGGACATCCTCCAGCTGTAGGAACTATAATATCTTGGTCTGTTCTTCCTAATAAAGCCCCTATCATCAAAATAGGAATGCGATTAGATCCCGAAAATCTTTGTGGAATATAGGAAGTTTTAAGTTCTTTTGTAATGACTTCCATGATTCCCGCTGAGCGATCCCATCTCACTTCCATGCCAATTTCTTGGCAAAGTGAAACTGTTACTTCAACATCCCCAATATTGGGAACATTATAAAAAATGCATTTTTTATCAGATAAAAGAGAGGCGACCAGCAATTTGGTCATGGCATTTTTTGCTCCGGCAGCTTTGACTTGCCCTTTTAAGGGAATCCCACCTGTAATTTTTAACACATCCATCCCTATTACCTATCACTTTTTAATTGAGAACAATTTTATATCATTTATTAGAAATAATGTCATTAATCCGAATAAAAAGGATAATAAATTATTATAAGTCAAGGTAGAAATTTTCACTTAACAAAAAGTTTTCTTTTCCAAAATATGTAAATTATTTAGCCATTTTTTTTATACATATTAAATAACATCTAAAACAAGCTTTCTTTTAAAAAATTGGTAAGGAATTTTTTCCTGCTCTTTAAAAATTTTTAAAGGTAAAAGAGAAGGTTGTAAATCTTGAAGGGAGGCAAATCTTAACCGAATCGTTTGATTGGGGAACCATTTTTTTTGTAAGCGTAAAGCGACTAAAGACATTGTTTGTCGAGCATTTATTTCTACAACTGGATAAAGGTGGATTTTAGCTCCCGAATGATAGAGGAAAGCATCAATTCCTACATTTCCAAAAAAGCCTTTTTTGAATAAATCATCTAAAACTCTCTGTACAAAGTGATAATGTTCCAAAAGTTCTTTAAAAAAATTTTTAAAAAGCTTTTTTTCATCACCGGCTAAAGTTCCTAAATACATCCCTCTTTGATCGGTTTCAAAGACGGTTGAGCCTAATAATTCATGAGATCCATTTGAATGAATGACCCACTGAGAACTGAAGTCAAAAAAACGCTCAAGCCAAGGTTCTGCGATAATGTCTCTGCCAGCTTTCCATTCCTTTTCACAAAAATTCAACGTAGCTGGTGTTAGAGTCGATTGTTTAATCAACCGATTTCCTTTTCCAGATAATCCAAAACATGATTTGAGCACTTTTTCACCCTTAACTTGCTCAAACCATTTTTCTAACTGAACAGAATTTTCTATCAAAGCAGCTTTTGAAAGAGTCGTGTATTTAAAGCTATAAGCTTTGCTATTAATTTCTCGTATCATTTCCCAATTAATTGGAAAATGATAATAAATTTCTCTTTCTTTTGCCCAAATTTGAGTTTGCTGAGAAGCACCCCAAACTCTACCAACCTGTTTTTTAAATGCGCATTTATCTTGCCAATTAACTAATTTGGCTAAAGGTTGATTTTTTCTCCAACTTAAATTGTGTAAATCACATAAGAATTGATCCGATGGAAAAGTGGAAACAGCAATGAAATCATCTGAACAAGCGTATAAAAGAGGAATAAATTGAAGCTGTTGACATAAAGTATATTGCTCCCAGTTTTGAGATATCGTTTGCCTAGGGTTAGCCAATTCAAACTCAAAATCAGTATTATTCAAATAAACAGGCATAAAATATTTCTTTTTTAACTTATCATTACTTTAATTTATGGTAGCATGATAAAAGAATGTTTAAATTTTTCTCTTTCACTTTAAAGAATTCCTGTGAGAAAATTCCGTTTGATTCAAAAAATTCTATGAAATTAAAACCCTTAGCTATGTAAATTTCTGGTTATCTAAAGGAGATTTTATGACTGTGCGTACTGGTATTGGGCAAGATAGCCACCGTTTTTTACCTCAAGACTCATCTAAATTGTGCATTATTGGAGGAATTATTTTTGATGATGCCCCAGGTTTTAATGCTAATTCTGATGGAGATGTCGTATTTCATGCAATTTGTAATGCCATTACATCCTTAACAGGGATTCTTATTCTAGGAGATATCGCTGATGATTTATGTTTGAAAGATGGGATTACTGATAGTGAAATCTATTTAATCAAGGCGATGAAAACTCTAGAAAGGCAAAAAGTTACTCATGTTGCGATTACTATAGAAGGAAAAAAACCCAAATTTAAGCATCGTCTTCTTGAAATGCGCCAAAATATTGCTCGTGTCATGAACCTTGATATTACTCAGGTAGGAGTGACAGCGACTTCAGGTGAAGGATTAACCGATTTTGGATGCGGAGATGGGGTTCAAGCATTTGCTATTGTCACAACGACTGAATAATTAAAAAAATTAATTATTTTTTGTAACTACTAAATTTCAAACAAAATTGAAATGTTTTACAAATAAAAATGCAAACTTCCTCATCAACAATTCAAAGTTTTTTTACTAAAAAAAATATTGGCGTTGCAAGTTGATCAACAAGGAAAATCTGGTAGTTCTAAATAGGTAGTGATTTCAAATTGCTATTGTTGTCAGATAAACATCTGATCAACCCAATAAAGTTTTCTATTTTTTTTAAAAAAGATAATGTTTTTTGAAATAATTTTATTTCGGAGATTCTCAATGAACTGCTTCCGACATGCAAGACATTCCTATTTTTGTTTTCTGAGGCGAATCACGCATCATTTTTAGGAATGGTAGGTGGAATGGCAATTAGAGCAAGAAATGTCCATCGGATGCTCCGATATTTAAAAAAATACCATGAAACAGTCATAAAATAAAATCTTGAATCACTACTTTAAAATAGTCCCGATCAAAACGTTAATACACATCTCTTAAATATTTTTTTTGTTGCCGTAGACGTTTCACATATTCACGAGCTTCTTGAAAATCTTTTTTACCAAATTCTTGAATAATTGCAAGGAGAGTTATCTCAACATCCTTTGCCATTCTCTCTGCATCACCACAAACAAAAAGATAAGCCCCTTCTTCAAGCCATTTAAATAACTCTTCCCCATGTTCAAACATCTTATGTTGAACATAAACTTTTTCTTCCTGATCTCTCGAAAAAACGGCATCTAATCGTAAATGTCCATGTTGTTCAAATAATCGCCAATCTTCTTCGTAAAAGAAATCTGAAGAGCGATTCCTCTCACCAAAAAACAGCCAATGTTTTCCTTTGGTTTGGTGATGCAGTACCCGTTCTTGTAAAAATGCCCGGAAAGGAGCAACACCTGTTCCAGGTCCGACCATGACAAGAGGAGCATGTAAATCTTCAGGTAATCTAAAACTGTGAGAAGGCTGAATAAAAACAGGAACTTCAGGATTATGCAATTTCACTAATTCACATAGATAATGAGTACAAACTCCCCTTCTTTTATGGCCATTTGTTTCATATTCTAAATGAGCAATTGTTAAGTGCACCTCTTCTCCCACATATTTCTGAGAAGAAGAAATAGAGTAAAAACGGGGTAAAAGAGGCATTAGCAAATCAGCAAGTTCTTGAGGAGTGAAATGCACTTCAACATGAAATAATAATAAATCCCAAACTTCATGTAAAGCCAAGTACGCTTTCAATGCTACTCGATTATTTTCATCTAAAAGCAGTTCTAATTGGTGTTTTTTGTCTAAATTTGTTTGCCTATTATATAACTCTTTTAAAAGTTTCTGACTTACGTCCGTGATATTTCCTTGTTTAGAAAAGAAATCTCTTAAAGAAATTGTTTCACCAGTTTGTTTTGATTGAATGTATTCCTCGCCACTGGCTCTTGCTGCAATTAATGTTTTATTAATAAGTTCTGGATCATGTTTGGGATAAACTCCAATACTATCCCCTGCTTCATAAGTCAACTGAGATCCTCGCAAATCAAGAACAAGATGTTGCGTATTTTTTTGAGATCCAGATTTTGATAGTTGGTATCGATTTCTAATCGTAGCTAAAAAAGGATTTTGTTTATTATATGTAGAATAATTCATAAAATCCTTTATTTTCTAAGAGTTTTCCAATCTTCCGCTGAAGAGGCGGGCTCACTTCTTCCACCTAAATACTTCACCAGAAAATCTTCTGCCGCAGCTGCAAATTTCAATCGATTTTCCGGCCTTGCGAAACCATGGCCTTCGTCAGGAAATAATAAATATTCAACAGGTAAGTTTTTCTCTCGCATCGCTTTAACAATTTGATCACTCTCTGACTGCTTTACCCGAGGATCATTGGCACCTTGCGCGATTAAGAGAGGTTTTTTAATTTGGTCAACTTTAAAAAGAGGGGAACATGCTTTTAAAAATTCGGCGTCTGTATCTAAATTCCCTAAACGAAGCTCCATTTTTGCTTTTAAAGGAGCCCAATAAGGTGGGAGTGTTTGCAAAAGAGTTACGAGGTTAGAAGGGCCGACGATATCAACTCCACAACAAAATTCATCAGGAGTAAATGTCAGCCCTACCAGCGTAGCATACCCACCATAACTACCTCCATAAATAGCTACTTTATGAGGATCAACATATCCTTGTTCAATCATCCATTGCTTTGCATCCAGTAGATCAGTGTGCATTTTTTTAGACCACTCTCGATTTCCCGCATTCAAATAATGTTTGCCGTACCCACTTGAGCCTCTGTAATTTAATTGCACGACAGCATAACCGCGATTAGCTAACCACTGAACAGTTGGATTTAATCCCCAAGAATCCCTTGCCCAAGGACCTCCATGAACAAGTAAAATCATTGGCAAGTTTCTAGGTTCTTTTCCAGACGGTAAAGTCAGGTAACCGTAAAGCTTCATTCCATCTCTTGCCGATAAGCAGATAGGTGACATAGCACTTAGAGTGAAATTCTCCAAGGAACTTTGAGCACTAAAAAGAAAGGTTAAAAATTTAGACTGTCTTTCATATAGATAATAACGAACAGGGCGCTGATCAGACAAAGAAGCAACAACCCACTTTTGATTGGCTAGATCTGAGTTAATGATCTTGAAAGGAGTATTTAATTTCGTTGATAATAAAGAAAAATCAGTTTTGACGTCATTGTCTAAAGCTTTCCATTCAAACTTTTCCTTATCAAATCCTACTGCTTCAAGAGCATAAGTTGTTGGGTGAGTCATCAAAGTGGATAAATCGTATACGGGATCGTCCACAATTAAATTTTGTTTTCCTGTCGTCAGATCAACTAATAAAAGACCTGCCGTATTTCCCTGCAAACTAGAGATTAAATAAATTGATTGATTATCAGCTGTAAAACCGTAAACTTCCCCGTTAATTTCACTAGCATCAAGTTTCAAAAAGTCTTTCCAAGATTGATCTTTGCCCTCTCTTGTTCTAATTAGCATTGATCCATCATCATTATAGGATTGAGCAATCCGAATACAAAGATTGTGATCTGCCACCCATCTAATGACATTTGCCTGATTTTCCGTATCAAGCTGTAAATTTCTCGTTTGCAAATCGAGACGATATACGTCAAAGAGTTGAGGATTGCGCAGGTTCAATTGTACTAACAAATCTTGGGGGAATTTAGGATCGTATTGCACAATTTCAGCTTTCACGCCTTCGTATGGAGTCAAATCTCTTGTAAAATTAGATTTAATATGCGTTTGATAAAGATGCCAATTTTCATCCCCATCTTTATCTTGCTCATACAAAATATGGTCTCCGTCAAATTGCCATAAAAATGAGCGGATTCCTCTTTTTTTATCTGTTGTAACTTGTCTGTCTTTTTCTGCTGTTTTTAAATTTTTTAACCAAACATTTAAAACGTTTTGTGCATCAGGCGCTAGATAAGCCAAATATTGACCATTTGGAGATAATCGAGGATGTGTTTTCTCAGGATTTCCAAATAGAAGATGTCTTGGAATTAAAGTGGTCGACTCCTGAGATGAAATTGTTGCATTTGTCATACTCCAACCAAACAAACCCACTAAAATCATTAATTTCCAAACTCTCATAAAAAACCTACTTTTTTGCGTCAGAGAAATATTTTACTGCCTTGCTTGATTATACTCAACTAATTGACAAGCAAGAAAAATAGTACGAAATTTGATATCTCAAAAAAAATTTTAATCTTAGCAAGACTCCTATAAAATATAAATGTTTTAAGATTAAAAGTTTATATTTATTTACAATAATTATTCGCAAAAGTAACGTTTTAAGTGTACTTGAGTATAAAAACAAATTCCTTGTTTACTTTCCTAAAAACAGGTAATTGTTTATAACAATCTTTTTTTATTTCACTCATCAACTAACAAGTAAGACAAATTATTTTATCACGTACTTGCAAAAAGGTTTGGTATTTATGCGCGACTCTATTTTTTACTCTGCTCTTAAAGCACTATTCGTCGCTTTTTGCGCTATTATTGGGATTTGTTTGGGCTTTTTGGCTATAGGAATACTGATAGGATTGTCTGGAACCTCAAAAGATAGCCAAATTAGCTTTGTGAATACAGAAGAAATTTTACCTAATGCTAAAGGTAAACGAGAAGTTGTGGCAAGTGATGCACCCGTCATTTTACAATTGAATATTGATGGAATCATTGGAACAGAAAATTTAAATACACAGACGGTAAGACAACAGCTAATCGAATCTCGGGAAGGAGCTTATAAAAATAATCGCGTCAAAGCCCTTCTTCTTTATATTAATACGCCCGGTGGAACTGTTGCTGATGCAGATGGAATTTTCCAACTGCTCGCTGATTACAAAAAAAAATATCAAGTCCCTGTTTATGCTTACATTGATGGTTTATGTGCTTCAGGAGGTATGTATATTGCTCTTGCAGCCGACAAAATTTACGCTAGTGACATTAGTTTGATTGGAAGTGTGGGCGTTATTGCCCCTACATTTATGAATGTCACAAAATTATTGGACAAATTGGGAGTTGAAACACTTACCATTTCAGCGGGTAAAGATAAAGACGCGATGAATCCACTTCGCCCTTGGAAACCAGGGGAAGAAGACAACTATAGACAAATTATTGATTATTACTATACTCATTTTGTTGATCTTGTCTCTTCTCATCGCCCTGCGCTTTCTAAAGAAAAACTCGTAAAAGATTATGGAGCTCATGTTTTTCCTGCTCCAAATGCTGTAGAAAAAGGGTATATTGATGTAAGCGGAGCTACAATCAGTGAAACCCTCAAAGAACTATTAATGACAATTGGTATTGATAATGACCATTATCAAGTGATTAGACTTGAAAATAAAGGATGGTGGAAAGGATTGTTTTCTTCTCAGTCCTCTTTGCTGAATGGGACAATTAAACATGAAGCTTCTGTATCTCCTGTCATCAACCTTTTGTTGCAAAATCAATACCTTTACCTTTATTATCCCCAATAAATTTAAGGCACTAATGATTTATCATGGATAAACTCTATATTCTAGATGCCTCTGGCTACATTTATCGTTCTTATTTCGCGATTCGACAAATGACCAATGCCAGAGGTGAATCTACCAATGCTCTTTTTGGTTTCGTCCGTTCAATTTTAAAATTAATTAAAGATTTTAATCCAACTCATCTTGTAGCTGTTTTTGATGGACCTAACAACTCCCAAAAAAGAACAGAACTCTATCCTGCCTACAAAGCTCATCGAAAAGAGATGCCTAAAGATTTGCTTTACCAAATTTTATGGTCGCAAAGATTTTGTCAACTGATGGGGATTCCAGAATTAATGGTTCCAGGTGTTGAAGCTGATGATACAATGGGCAGCATTGCCAAATGGGCCGCAACCCTCAACACCACAGCGTATATATGTACTAGCGATAAAGATATGTGCCAACTTGTCAGCAACCAAATTTTGATTTTAAACACTTTTAAGGATAATTTAATTATTGATGCTAATGGTGTGAAAGAGCAGTTTGGTGTGATGCCTGCACAAATGATTGACTACTTAGCAATAATAGGAGATGCATCCGACAACATTCCAGGCCTTACGGGCTTTGGACCTAAAACTGCTGCTGACTTACTAGAAAAATTTGGTTCATTAGATTATATTTTAGAGCATCCTTTGGAAGTTTCAGGCAAAAAAAAACAAGACACGCTAATATCTGAAAAAGAAAAAGTTTTGTTAAGTAAAAAACTTGTTATTGTCGATACAACTGTTTCCTTTCCCAACCAAGAAGATTTTTTTAAATTAACATCCCCTGCTTATCAAAGCTTAAAAGAATTTTACGCAGAAATGAATTTCTCTTCTTTAATTCGAGAGCTGGAAGCTGTAAAAAGTGGGATTAGTTTTTCAGACCTAGAGAGTCAAAATGAGGTAGTTTATCAGCTTGTTAATGATGAAGAAACCTTAGTTAACCTTATTTCCTATCTATCGCAGCAAAAAGAAATTTGTCTAGATACTGAAACAACGGATCTTCGTCCTTTAGAAGCCCAACTTGTCGGAATTGGTTTAGGTGTAGAACCCAAAAAAGCTTGGTACATTCCCTTGAACGGGCAATTAAATGGTGATTTCGTTTTAAGTCAACTTAAACCACTACTTGAAAATCCTTCAATTGGTTTTTATGGACACAATTTTAAATACGATTATCATGTTTTAAGAAATCACAATATTTCTGTTGCAAATATAAGTTTTGATACGATTTTAGCCTCTTACCTTCTCAATTCTCATAAAAGACAACATTCATTAGATCATTTGGCTCTAGAATTATTTGATAAGGTTAAAATCGCTATACAAGAATTAATCGGGAAAGGAAAAAACCAGCTTAACATGAAGAATGTGGCTTTAGATAAAATATGCCATTATTGTTGTGAAGATGTAGATTATACCATTAGACTTAAAAACATTTTGTTATCTCAACTAGAGGAGCGAAAATTAACTTCTCTTTTATTTGATTTAGAACTTCCTTTATTGTCCGTTCTTGCACAAATGGAAAGAAATGGGATTTTTATTGATACGGCTTATCTAAAACATTTATCCCAGTTTATTGGGCAAGAAATTCATTGCTTAGAACAAAATATTTATGCGTTAGCAGGAGAAATTTTTAACATCAACTCTCCCAAACAACTCAGTCAAATTTTATTTCATAAACTCGGAATCAAACCCCCTAAAAAAATTGCCACAGGACACTCAACAAATGCGGAAGTTCTAGAAATTCTCAAACATGTTTATCCAATTGCCGAAAAACTTCTCGAATATCGGACTTTAGAAAAACTTCGCTCAACTTATGTTAACTCATTACCCCTTCAAGTTAACGCTAAAACTGGACGTATTCACTGTAATTTTAACCAGTCTATGGCGGCAACAGGTCGACTGTCTTGCCAAGATCCAAATTTACAAAATATTCCTGTCCGCACTGAAGTCGGTCGTCAAATTAGAGAGGCATTTCGACCTGAAAAAGAAGATTGGAGCTATTTGTCAGCAGACTATTCTCAAATTGAACTTCGTTTGCTTGCTCACTTAAGCGAAGATCCTGTGCTAATCAAAGCTTTCTTATCCAATGAAGATATTCACAAATATACCGCTTCTTTAATTTTTGATGTTCCTCTTCAACAAGTTTCCTCTGAACAACGTTATCAAGCTAAAGCAGTTAATTTTGGTTTGATTTATGGACAACAAGCGTTTGGCCTAGCTCATGAACTAGGAATTGATACAAAAACTGCTGCTGCTTTTATTCAACGTTATTTTGAGCGTTATGGAAAGGTCAAAGAATTTTTAGAAGCTTGCAAACAATCAGCAAGAGAGACTGGCAAGGCTGTAACAATGTATGGAAGGGAAAGACTGCTTCCAGAAATTAGAAGCCAGAATGCCATGATTCGAGCAACAGCAGATCGATTTGCAGTAAATACCCCTATCCAAGGAACGCAAGCTGATTTGATTAAAATGGCCATGCTAAAAATCAATAAACTTCTTATACAAGAAAAGAAAAAAGGATTTATGATTTTACAAATTCATGATGAACTTATTTTTGAGGTTCCCAACCAAGAGTTAGAATCCATTTCTCATTTAGTTAAGAATACCATGGAAAATATTATAAATCTAAAGGTACCGTTGATTGTTAATATCCATATTGGCAAAAATTGGAAAGAATGTTAAAATTAAGAAAAGTAGCCATAACAGGCGGTCTTTCATGTGGTAAATCTTCAGTTTGCCGTATCTTAAAAGAACTTGGGGCTTACGCTGTAAGCGCTGACGAAATTGTCCATCACTTATTGTCATCCGATGTAAACGTTAGCCAAAAGGTTGTTGATTTATTAGGAAAATCTATTCTAAAAAACAATCAAATCCATCGTTCTTTATTAGCAGAGCGAGTTTTTCAAAATTATCGACTTTTAACCGGTTTAGAAAAAATTCTGCATCCGGCTGTGTATGGCGAAATAGAACAACAATATCAAAAACAACAGGATAGCAAAAATCAGTTTCCTTTCTTCATTGCGGAAGTTCCCCTCTTATATGAAAGTGACGGTGCAAAATTTTTTGACACTATTATTTCGGTTGTTGCTGATCCAGAAATCAGCCTTCAGAGATTCAAAACACATACTCATAAGAGTGAAAAAGAGTTTCAAAGCAGAATGGCAAGGCAGATATCGCCATTAGAAAAAGCTATTCGAGCCGACTATGTCGTCTTAAATAATGGAACTTTATCAGAACTTCAACAATCCCTGAGAGAATTATACCAAGAATTAAAAATATATATTTAACTATTAACCATTTACATTGGAGTCTTATTTTTAATGGACCCAGAGAACAAAGAGAACACTTCAGTTGATACCTCGTTGACATGTGAGGACAATTCAGTTGATAAGCAAAACTCTGAACAATATCATCAACAAATTGTTCAGGAAAGATCTCAACAACCTGAGATAATTACTAAAATTGCCGATATCCAACGGATGAATATTGATCAGCTCAATCAATATGGCAAAAAAATTGGCCTTAAACACCTTGGCTCTTTAACTAAGTCTCAGATGGTATTTGAAATTGTCAAAGCAATCTCTGAAAATCCAAATGAAGTTCTATATGGAGAAGGTGTTTTAGAAATTCTTCCAGATGGTTTCGGTTTCCTTCGTTCTCCTAACTATAATTATCTCCCTTCGGCTGAAGACATTTATGTTTCTCCTGCACAAATTCGGCGATTTGATTTAAAAAAGGGAGATACTCTTTGTGGAACAATTCGACCACCAAAGGATAAAGAGAAATATTTTGCATTACTCAAAGTCGATAAAATCAATGGTCGACCACCAGAAAAAGCAAAAGAGCGAATCTTATTTGAAAATTTGACCCCGCTTTATCCTAATGAACGAATGGTGATGGAAACATCCAAGGAAAAGTTATCCACACGAGTATTAGACCTAGCCGCTCCTGTTGGTAAAGGTCAGAGAGGTTTAATCGTTGCTCCACCAAGATCAGGTAAAACCATTCTTTTACAAAATATTGCCAACGCGATCGCTTGTAACAATCCTGAAATTGTACTAATTGTTTTGCTTATCGATGAACGCCCCGAAGAAGTAACAGACATGCAACGTATTGTGCGCGGGGAAGTCATTTCTTCCACTTTTGATGAACCTCCTGAAAGACACGTTCAAGTCGCCGAAATGGCGATTGAAAAAGCCCGTCGCTTGGTGGAACATGGAAATGATGTGGTCATCCTTTTAGACTCGATTACTCGTTTAGCGCGCGCTTATAATACTATCCAACCACATTCTGGTAAAATCTTAACAGGTGGTATTGATGCAAATGCTTTACATAAACCTAAACGTTTCTTTGGAGCTGCTCGTAATATTGAGCAAGGCGGTTCTCTAACAATCATTGCAACGGCTTTGATCGACACAGGTTCGCGCATGGATGAAGTCATTTTTGAAGAATTCAAAGGAACTGGTAATATGGAATTAGTGCTCGATCGTCGCTTAGCTGATCGTCGCATTTATCCAGCTATTGATTTGATCAAGAGTGGAACTCGTAAAGAAGAGTTACTTTATCATCCTAATGAATTAGAAAAAATTTATCTTCTTCGTCAAGCTGTTGCCGACTTAGCTCCGGGAGATGCAATGAACCTTTTATTAGGGCGCTTGAAAAAGACAGGTAGCAATGTGGAATTTCTTCTCTCCATGAAAGATTAATCTCTCAAAGGGTCTGAACTTTAACTTCAGGCCCTTTTCATACAATTTCTCTCCACAAATAACGATTGTTTACATTCGATTTTGAAACAAAATTAATCGATGACATTGACGACAAAAACCTGTCTTATTATGCTTTCCCATATCTCTTAACAGAAAATGGAGTGAAGTATGAGTAAAAAAGAACAGCATAACCAATCGCCTTTTTTTCGTCCCTTTTTAATTATCTTATTAATCGCTGCATCTGTTGGTGGTTGGTGGGCTTGGGAAAACAGTACATTAGTAGCAGACTGGAAAGATCGCCTTTTGCATTACGTGGATAATCAAGATATCTCAACCCTTGAATCCAAGTATTCTCCCGAACAAATTATTAATACTCATCGACAAGAACTAGTCGATAGTGATCGTAAAACACTTCAAGAACCCATTCAAAAATATTACCCCTATCTACTTTTAGATGTGAAATACACAGAAGATCAAAGGCCTCGAGAAGGAGTTGTTCTTTGGGGATTAACTAATGGAGAAATTGTTCTTAATAGTGATACATGGGAAACGACACATGGGTTTAAAGATTGCTTAGATTGTGGAGCTTCTAAAAATGATTTTAAAATTATCCAAGCTCTAGCTCGACGTCAAGGAGCTTTAACCATAGATGAACTTCAAAAAGAATTAAAAATTGAAAAAGAAATTTTTGAACCTTGGATTGAGAGCGCTAAACAAAAACATCTTATTATCCAAAAAGGACAAATTTTACAGCTTCATTTTGAAAATCCACGTTTTTTAGTCCTTCCTCAAACCAGGCTAAAACAGCAAATTGTTTCAAAACCTGTTACTAATGATCAAAAAGCTAGTAAAACTTATACACGTAATCAAATCGTCAATTTAGCTCAAGTGGCTTTTGGGAACGATTTCAAAATTAGAAATGAAAAAGAAATTTTCTTACCTGTTTACCGTTTTGAAGTCCTTAATCCAGACGGTTCAATTTCAGCATCAGAATGGAATGCTTTGACTGGCCAACCTTTTCAACCTGCTTCATTTAGTCAGCGAGTGCAATAGCTAAATGGAAACTCAAAAAATTTTGATGAGTCAAACCTTTTCAAGGTTTGACTCATCATAAACGATCTTCGTTAAAATTTAATTCTAAGAAATAAAAAATAGTTTTTTAAAAAAAAATTATTTTAAAACAAACTTTACCATCTATTGAATTAGCAAAGATTAATATTTCGTATTGTGCTTTTACCAAGCAAGAACTAAAACCTAGACTAATACTCGATTTCTTTTTTCTGAGAAAGACGTTGTGTCATTTTTTCAATTAATTCTTGTAAACCTTCGCCATAAACAGCTGAAATTTTAAAAAGCATATCAGATGAAATAGAGTAGTTTTTTTCAAATTCTTGAATATGAGAAGGCGAATCTTCTGTATCTATTTTATTTAATACCACTAGATAGGGCCTTTCTAATAATTCAGGATTATAAGCTCCAATCTCTTCACGGAGAATTCGAAAATCATGAGAAGGGGTTCTTCCATCAATGCCCGATGCATCTAAAATAAAAATAAGAAGTTTAGTCCTTTCAATATGCCTTAGAAACTCTAATCCCAAACCTCGATTATGGCTAGCTCCTTCAATAATTCCTGGAATATCAGCAATATAGATGCGTTTATAATTATCTAGTTCAATAAATCCCAAGTTAGGTTGTAGTGTAGTAAAAGGATAGGCTGCTACTTTCACTCTTAATCCTGCTAATGAGGAAATCAAAGTTGATTTACCTGCATTTGGAAAACCAACCAATCCTACATCTGCAATTAGCTTTAGCTCCAGCTCTATGTGATGAATTTCACCAAGTGTTCCCTCTGTACAAATATTAGGAGCTTGATGAGTAGGGGTCTTAAAGCTGTCATTACCTCTTCCTCCTCTCCCACCTTTACAGAGCACAAATCTTTCTTTATCTTCTACAAAGTCATGTATGACTTTACCTGATTTGGCATCTTTGAGGAGGGTACCACAAGGAACTTTCAAAATCAAATCTGTTCCATTTTTTCCCTGACGGCAATTTCCTCCTCCATCTCCTCCACTCTGAGCTTTTAATATGCGACGATGGCGAAACCAATCCAAAGATGAAATTTGAGTATCTGCTTCTAAAATAACAGAACCTCCCCGTCCCCCATTTCCTCCAGCCGGACCACCTTTAGGAATATATTTTTCTCTACGCCATGCCACAACACCATTTCCGCCTTTGCCAGCTATCAATTCAATGATTACACGATCAACAAACATGATCCCTCTAGGAGTAACAATAAGTAATTAATATAAATTTGACAGATAAAGAAGAAAGAACAAAGAAAGTTTGAAACCTAGTTAAGCTAGGTTTCAAATCAAAAGAATCGAGAGGAGATTATGCACCAGTTTCGATTGAAATATAAGTTTTGTTAGACTTACGAAAGGCTACAACTCCATCTGCTAGGGCAAAAAGAGTATCATCTGTTCCACGGCCAACATTTTTAGCAGGATGCCATTTTGTACCGCGTTGTCTAACAAGAATGCTTCCAGCTCTAACAACTTCGCCTGAACCGACTTTGATTCCCAAACGTTTTGAATGAGAATCTCTTCCGTTACGGGTTGACCCTTGACCTTTCTTATGAGCCATGATTTCCTTCCTTTCCTTTACGCTTGCTTCCAATACCAGTTATTTTAACACGTGTATAGTGCTGGCGATGACCCCACTTACGACACTGATTATGACTAGGCTTGTATTTTAAGCTTGTCACTTTTTCCCCTTTAACTGTTCCTACCACTTCGCCGTAAACAAGAAAATTTGGAATACCCGGTTTGCCAATCTGTGTCTTCGCACCGTCAAAAGCGAATAAGACTTCTCCAAACTCAACTTGAGCGCCTGGGTCGGTATTGAGCAGTTCTACATCAATGATGTCTCCTTCTTGGACACGATACTGCTTTCCACCTGTTTTAATAATGGCGTACATTGTGAACCCCTTAACAATAAATAATCAGTCTTCTGATGTTTAAAAAATCAATAGAAAACGAAGTTTACCCTAATTATCGTTTGAAATCAATCAGAAAAAAACTTTCATCTCATTTCAACACGTTTATTATTTTTCTCTTAGCCGATCGTAATATTTTAAATATTCGTCACTTACATTGCACTAGATTGCTAACGAAAAAAAACTAAGCTTCCGATTCTAAGTTAGTTAAAAAACATTTCCTTATCTCAATTCAACGGAATTTGCATTTTTAACAGTCAGACTCAAATTTTCTTATTTTTCATTCATTATGGCAGCCATAATATAAGTATAAAAGTCGAGAGTTGACTAATGAGTGAAATAAAGAAGAATGGCCAGAACTGGAATCGAACCAGCGACACAAGGATTTTCAGTCCTCTGCTCTACCGACTGAGCTATCTGGCCAAACTTAAAGAAAGTACTTTATTGAATGGTTGTTTTTTGTGCAACGTTTTTATACAAGTTTCTTTTCTTACCTTTTATCAAGCCTCCTGAATCTGTATCAGGAGGCTTGACACCTCTATTTTTTCTTTTCAATAGAATAGAGAACAATCATATCTTTGATTACGTTGACAGCTTCTTGCATTTGCAAATCGTCAACCCCAAAATTCTTAGCTTTTTTCCCAGTTGATAACCATTCCGACTCTTCATCCTGCTCTTCATTTTCTAGGTCGAGCGCTTTTCCTTTTAGAAATAATTGATAGTTTTTATTATGCGCTAGTCGATATTCGCTATTTTTTCGGAGTGTGGGAATTAAATCTTTCCATTGATCAGTACGTTTCTGAATGGTTGGAACATAATATTTCAAATACCACGATTTAACATCCGGAGCGATGTCAGATAAATTGTCTTCATAAGCATCAGAAATGAAGTCGGAAGTGAGAGAGCTAGAATCTACTTCCCCAATATTTTTAAGACTCCAAGGTCCAGGAGCTATGACATCGGCTTTTACCCCATTTTTTTGAGGAGTCTTTCCAGAAACTGTATAATATTTTCCAACTGTTACTTTAAAATAAGACGTACTTTGATCATTGGTTACGGTTTGGGTTTGAATGGTCCCTTTCCCATAGGTATGCTCATCTCCAACCACAATTGCGACACCATAATCTTGTAATGCTTGAGCCACAATTTCTGCTGCAGAAGCCGTAGCTTTAGAAATCAAAACAATGAGAGGTCCATCATAAGCTATTTTTCCATCCACATCGCGATAAAAGCGCTCTTCCCCAGTGGAGTACTTAGAAATAACAATGACCCCGTTAGTAATAAAAAGGCCTGCTACTTTAACAGCTTGCGAAAGAAATCCGCCACTATTTTCTCGAAGATCTAAAATCAACCCTCTTAAATTACCTTTTTTTTCTAATTCTACAATCGCGTCTCGAACATCTTTTTCACTGGAAATTCCATTTCCTTGATAAAAAGAATGAAGAGTAATTTTGCCAATAATTCCATTGCCAAAAGTCTCTTCGCTAACATCAACTCGATTATTGTTTAAAACAATTTCTTCTTTTTGAAGTTCTACTTTAAAAATTTTATCTTCTATCTTATCTTTTTCTTTTCGTTTGAAAGACAGCTCTACTTGTGCTTGTTTAGATTCATGCAACATTTCCATGACTTTATCAAAAGAAAGTTTTTCTGTTGAAATTCCATCTACTCCTAGCAAAATATCTCCTGCCTGGATAACTCCACTTTTTGCGGCTGGCCCACCCTCTAACATTCGAGATACAATAATTTTATCTCCTTGATCGCGTAAAACTAGTCCAATTCCTTGAAATTCTTTTTGCAATCGAACTTTCATGTCATAAGCTTCGTGAGTTTGATAAAAAGTCGTGTGAGAATCTAAACTGCTCGCAAGGGCTTTTAAAATATGAATCGTCAATAAATTATCTTGTTGTGCGTAAGATAAAGGTTTCCCCTGATCATCTTGATAAAGATATTGATTTTCGAATTCTGTTAAATGATTTTCATAAGTTTTCAAAACAAATTCTTTTTTAGAACTTGTAGAAAGCTCTCCATGACGACTTTTATATAGGCTAATAAAATTTTCTAAATTTTCTAGCAGCCGTTTTTTTAATTCTTTTTCATCCTTAGCAAATGATCTTTCTTCAATTCTTTGAATCGATGGCCTTGTTGTTTGAAACAAGGCTTCTTTATCTTTAATTTCTATTTCATGACGAAGTTTTTTTGAACGCTCAATAGCAGTTTGAAAAACTTTGTTTATTTGCTCGAAAAATTCAAAATCGTTTTGTTTATATTGTTCCACTAATTCATCAAGTTGCTTTTGAGATAAATGCGCATAAGGAGCTATTTCGCTCTCTAGTAGGTAAATACGTTCAGGATCGAATTGATTAATAAAAATCGCTATAGAGCTATTCAAAATTTTACTCGTCATGGTTCGCTTATCGACATGCTGGCTTAAAATCTGGCTCATGATTCGATCGATATCACTAGATTTTAATAAATCTTGCTCTCGAGCTTCTATAGAAACTAAGGTAGTCATCAAAGTTACAAACCATATCTTCAACCAATTTTTATTCATAAATAACGCTCCTTGAAACAACTATTTTTACCAAAAGGGAATGATCATTGATTTTTAAATCTTATCCACTCTCAATTCAAAATTTCCAGTATATTCAAATGTGATGGATTTAAGAGTTCGGCAAAAACTTTAGGTATCTTTAAAATTAGCCAAAATATCTACCAAAAGCGAGTTATGCAAGAAGTCTATTAAAACAACAATCGTTTTTTTTGGAGTATTTATTAAAATTAATTTTTATATACAAATATATAAAAAATTTGACACTGTAAAATTTAAAATAAAATTTTATAAATTATAAACAACAAAAAAATATTAATTTTTTATGAAAAATATAGAGAAAATCAATTTTATAGTAAAAATTTAACTGATAATTTTCTTACTATAATTCATTGAAAAATCCGTAACATTTAGCAGCTGGACAAACTAAAAATCCCAACTTTTTTAACTCTAATAAATTAAATAAAATATTAGAAACTATATTACCATTAATGAAAATAATACTCATTTTATGTAATGATTTAAGAAACAAAATAAGCTTGGATTTACTGCCATTACCTTTTCACCTAAATTTCTTTTAGATGCTATAGCCTCTATTCTTTAAACAAAACATATTCAATCAAAGTGTAATCATCTTTCTTCATAAAATTTCCCTTAAAGAACCGCTTAATCTATAAGATTACAATTCCTGTCGCTTTGAAATCATCAAATTAGTTATCAAAAATTAAGACTAATAATCCCAACTGTACCTAATTTTATTGAAGAAGAAATAGCTATTCAAAAACAAATTATCAAAGAATTGAAATTAATACCTGAAACAATCAGTTTAATTTATTACATATGCGAGATTTTAATAAAGTCTTGGAAAAATTTGGCATTACATTTGTAGCATTTGAGGAGATTTTTATTGGATCCGTATGCCAAAAATCTTTTTATTGATTGGAATGATGATAGCGATTTGTTATTCCTTTTAGGAGAAAAAAATAGCCTATAAAATACTTAATTCGAATTTTTATGAAATCAAACCCGAAATAAAAATTTTTGAAAAGTACGGTTTAAAACTAGCTGGTTATTGGAGGAGGTTGAACATTGTATCTCATTGATTATCCTTCGTTTGCATATCCATTTTATCCGGATAAGCCTTCAACAAGACAATTTTGTTGTCCTTCTTCTGTAAATATTTTTATATCAAAAAAACTACACTTTCAAAGAATCGCATTCCATACAAAATCAAATACTTTTTTAATCGGTAATGAAGTTGTAAACTTGCGAACCTTACGTAACTTTTAAACGTGGAAACCCCTAGAGACTGGATGCTGTTTAACCCAATTAAGTTGCTTATTATATATTCATTCACTTGAAGAAGTTGAAGGATTTATTAGCCATATCTAGTATTTCGTGTGGAAAACACAAGTTGTTATTGATACAAATCGCGTAGCATAGGAAAAGTTATTCGCCTCTACTTAAATTTAGAATTGATAATTATTTACTTGTCAAACATGTTAAAATTTATTTTCAATCAGACTGTAAAAAAATTCTTAGTTACTTTTATCTTTATTTTTTTTAATTCAATTAAGAAATGGCAGTTAATTTTTCGCTTTTAGCCAAATCTTTCACGGTTAGACTTGCTACATCTAATTTTAGATACATGTTAAATGTTTAAATCAACACAATCTCAGTAGCATAAGAAATCAGATTTAGGTATTTTATTCTGCAAATACTAGGAAAATATAGATTTTTGTTTATGATTCAAACTTACAATCGTTTCTCTTTAGAAAATTTTGAAGGACCCCTAGAGTTTCTCCTTTCATTAATTCAAAAAGAAGAAATCAATATCTATGACGTTTCTATTCAAGAGCTCACTCAACAATTTCTAGAAAAATTGAAAGAATGGGAAACCCATTATTTAGAAAAAGGAGCCGAATTTGTAGGAAGCGCTTCTTATTTAGTTTGGTTGAAAAGTAAAATGTTGCTACCAATTGAAGAACTTTCTTTAGAAGCAGAAACAGTTCAGGAAGATCCTCATTTTGAAATTATTCATCACCTTTTGGATTACTGTCGTTTTAAGCAAGCTGCTAAAGAACTTTCAGCCAGACAGGATAAGCAACTAGCATGCTATTTTCGGGGAACTTCAGAGAATGCGTGGAAAAAACCTTTGGGATTAAAAGATATTTCACTAGAAGAATTATCAATTTTATTTAAGGAAATGACCAAACGTGCAGAACAAGTGAAAGGAAAAATTCTAGAAGAAAATTGGCGTGTAAGTGATAAAATTCGCTTCATAAAATTACAACTACAAAAACAATCTTCTTTTCCTTTTGATTATTTATTTTTATCAGATATGCCTCGCTTAGAATTAATTGTCATCTTTTTAGCTATTTTAGAATTGATGAAAATTGGAAGTATAGGTATTGGCAAAAATCCCGAATCTCAGGTTTTGGTATATCTTAAGCAAAAGGATGATAAATGAGTAAAGAGTGGAATTTTTTTCAGGCTGAATTTGCTTTTCCTTCGTCTCGAGATCAAAAACCATCTCCTACTACTTCAAACTCTATTCATGAAAAACCAAATCTTAACGTTGAAATCTCAAATGAATATCATGAGCAAGAAACTTCTGATGATATCGAAGAAATAATTCAACTCGATCATCAAATACAACAAACCATTAAAAAAGTCATTGAAGCACTGCTTTTCACAAGTTCTGACCCTCTTCCACTATCTAAAATTCGTGAAATTACAGATACTCTTTATCCTTTAAGGCCTAAGCAATTAAGGCAAATTATTGATTCTTTGAGACAAGAATTCATTGCTCATCAACGTGCTTTCAAATTGGAAGAAATTGCTCAAGGTTATGTCTTGCGCACACATGAAGAATATGCTCCCTATTTAGATATTTTACATCGGCAAAAAAGAACGGAAAAAATTTCTTGTGCTGCCACTGAAGTATTGGCGATTGTTGCTTATCGACAACCTATTACAAGACCTCAAATTGACGCGATTCGAGGTGTTGATTCTTCGGGCATACTTAGTCAATTAATTGAACGTCAACTAATTGAAATGGTTGGCAAACTTGAAGCCCCAGGTCGTCCCAGTCTTTATGGAACTACTAAAGAATTTCTCAAACACTATGGCTTAAAAGATCTAGGCGAATTAGAAAAAATTAAATCATAATATTTAAGTAAATTATTTCCATAAATCTTCTTATTATTTTTTTAAAAAATGAATGAACATTTAGATAAATTTTAATTAAAATAATATTATTATAATGTAAGTTGCAAATAACTAATTTATTAAAAAATTTGTTGCAACTGCTACTAGAAATCCTAAAA
>NZ_BASL01000695.1:0-3431 GCF_000648255.1 Candidatus Protochlamydia sp. R18
CTGACTTATAGCTTGCTCAACGATTGCGTCGCTATCATATCCTTTGTCTGCCAGTAACCACTCAGCTGTAAGACCAGCGATCAAATTCCTTGCTTGAGTACAATCTGCTGTTGTACCTTCTGTAATAATGACTCTGATCGGCAGACCATGCGCATCCACGGCAAGATGCAATTTTGTATTGAGCCCCCTTTTGTATAACTCATGCTCTGATTACCACCTTTAGCTCCCGCTGCATGAGGATGCACTTGACAATGCGAAGCATCTATCACAAGCCATTCATAATCTGGATCGTCAATCAATACCTCAAGCAACCTTTCCCAGACTCTCTGATTGCGCCATCGGATAAATCGCCGATGAGTATTGCTCCAACTACCGTAATCTGGAGGCAAATCCCTCCATGGAGCTCCCGTTCTTAATATCCAAAATACTGCATTGATAAAAGTCCTATTATCTCTTGCTATACCACCCCAAGCCCCTCTTCTTCCTGGCAAATGAGGTCCCAGTAAATTCCAAACTCTGTCGGATATATCATGTCTTATGTGTGCTTCCATAAGATGCTCCATTGATGAGCATAAAAGAGTAGCACATTTAAGTATTTATTTCATTTCTCGTGACTACGCTATCTAAGCAAATAATCCTTTTTTCTCTATTCTTGGATGCAAATGTATTGAAATTTTGGGAATGGCCATTTTCTTATCTTCTAAAGATAAAGCAATTAAGCGATTCAATTTCATCTCCATAATGAACATTTTCTTTATTTCATCTATATAAGATCTTCTCTATTGAATCATCAATAATCAGAATTCCTTCTTTTTCTTCTTCATACTGACGGATTTTAGGTTTGATGTATTGTCATCAATCTTTTGAATTGAATTGATGATTGTTTAAAAATCTTGTGATTTTATCATGACTGATTTGGTTATCTAAAAGGGCTGAAAGCCCTGTAGTTATTGCATACTTGATTTTGGCTGATCAGATACTCTGTATAAAGATCAAGAAGTTCATCAGACATATTTTCCTCCATTACGAGAAGGGAAATTTAAACTCATCGAATGACTTTTTCGACTAATTTCTGCGTAAGGTGAGTTACTCACTTGATTTAAGAAAAAAGGCCCTAAGATAAATTGAAAATGGTGGAACGTGGTCTAAAACCAGAAAAATTTTCGGAGTGACTACGCGTACATTAGCAAACTGGTTTCGTAGACAGAAATAACAGAACCTAACCCTTAAGACAAGGAGTTCAAATCCAAGTAAAATAGATAACGGTAAACTCAAAATATATTCAAGAACATCTAGATAGGTATCTAAGAGAGATTGCTATAGAATTTTCTTCCACTTGCCAAGCAGTTTTTTATGCTTGTAAAGGCTTAATATTACTTTAAAAAAGGTCTTGTACTACAATGAAAGAGATGAAAAAACGAAATCAATTTGCGAAAGAGCTAGAGAAGATTCTTGAAGAAATCGTTTTTATGTTGATGAGAGTGGCAGCAATAAATATTTGCAAAAAGAGTATGCTCGATTTATGCGAGGAGATGAAGTTTGCGGAGCCATTTCAGGACTTCGCTATGTCCGATGAAATCTTATTGCGGCAAAAATAGAATCTCGTCTCTTAGTTTTTTTTCTACACGGGAACCTGACATACCAAATTATTCAGTCTGTGGTTAAAAGATTTTTTTATACCAGAGCTTAAGCCTAGACAAATAGCTATGATGGAAATGCTTTTTTTCACAAATTACAAGTATTGAAAGCGATGGATACGAAAGGCGGGATGTAAAATTCTATTTCTTCTTCCTTATTCGCCAGACTTAAATCCTATTAAAATTTTTTAGACAAATTTAAAAAAACGTTCGAACAAATTGGGAGAAACTCAAAACACTAACTGAAGTTATTGAACTTCCTTTTTTAATTATTTTGTGAGAACTATGAAAATTTAATTTAAAAAAACCTGTAATATTTCTGTATGTAACGCCATTGAGAGTTACTTTAACGAATAATTTTTAAATGGAGTGGAGCTACTGAGGATTTAAAATGCGCCAATCCAACTTCAGTGAAATTTTTGCAATAGCCCAAATACAAATCTTGCAAAGCTACTAAAGGTGTCAAATGCGCCAATCCAGCGTCGGTAAGCTTATCGCACCAACTCAAATTTAAATGCTGCAAAGCCACTAAAGGTGCCAAATGCGCCAATCCAGCATCCGTGAGCTTATCGCATTCACTCAAATCCAAATGTGTTAAAGCCACTAAGGGCACCAAATGCGTTAATCCAGCATCCGTTAGCTTTTCGCACTCACTTAGATCCAAATGCTGCAAAGCCACTAAAGGCGTTAAATGCTCTAATCCAGCATTCGTGAGTCTATAGCAATCACCCAAATTTAGATGCTGCAAAGCCACTAAAGGTGCCAAATGCGCCAATCCAGCATCCGTGAAATTATGGCATCCAGCCAAATTTAAATGCGATAAAGCCACTAAAGGCATCAAATACGCTAATCCAGCGTCAGTAAGATTTCTACAACAGCTTAGGTCTAAATGCTGTAAAGCCACTAAAGGTGTCAAATGTGTTAATCCAGCATCCGTAAAATTTTTACAACAGTTCAAGTCTAAATGCTGCAAAGCCACTAAAGGTCGCAAATGGGCTAATCCAGCGTCAGTAAGATTTCTGCAACAGCTTAGGTCTAAATGCTGTAAAGCGACTAAAGATGTCAAATGGGCTAATCCAGCATCAGTGAGTTTATAGCAGCTATTCAAATTCAAGTGTTGTAAAGCGACTAAAGGTGTCAAATGGGCTAATCCAGCACCGGTGAGATTAATGCACTCACTTAGACATAAATGCTGCAAAGCGACTAAAGGTGCCAAATGGGCTAATCCAGCGTCAGTAAGATTTCTACAACAACTCAGATCTAAATGTTGCAAAGCCATTAAAGGTCGCAAATGCATTAATCCTGCATTCGTAAGCTTATTACATCCCATCAGATTTAAATGCCTTAAAGCCACCAAAGGTGTCAAATGCGCTAAGCCAGCGTCGGTAAGCTTTATACAATCAAACAAATTCAAATATTGTAAAGACACTAAAGGCGCCAAATATACTAAACCAGTGTCAGTGAGTTTGTAGCATTCCTGGAGATGTAGTGCTTTTAAATTTTTACAATTTTTTAACGCTAACAGATGGGCATCAGTCAAARAGRYRTTCTTTGAAAAATTGAGYCTTTCTATTTCATTTGAGAAGTGCTTTAAAATTTTTTCAAATTCRGTTACATGAGARGCTTGGTTTAATAAAGAACTCACAACTATAAGTTCTAAATAATWTTTTAAAGTATTTAATTGGTATTGCTGCGCAAAATTTAAAAGTGCTTTTAATTCCACTAAACTATCTGTGGTAGAGTTAAACGGTTCCAATTTTTGGGATTTATACGCCTCAATCAGCTGTTTTTCTA
>NZ_BASL01000694.1:0-3362 GCF_000648255.1 Candidatus Protochlamydia sp. R18
CTGACTTATAGCTTGCTCAACGATTGCGTCGCTATCATATCCTTTGTCTGCCAGTAACCACTCAGCTGTAAGACCAGCGATCAAATTCCTTGCTTGAGTACAATCTGCTGTTGTACCTTCTGTAATAATGACTCTGATCGGCAGACCATGCGCATCCACGGCAAGATGCAATTTTGTATTGAGCCCCCTTTTGTATAACTCATGCTCTGATTACCACCTTTAGCTCCCGCTGCATGAGGATGCACTTGACAATGCGAAGCATCTATCACAAGCCATTCATAATCTGGATCGTCAATCAATACCTCAAGCAACCTTTCCCAGACTCTCTGATTGCGCCATCGGATAAATCGCCGATGAGTATTGCTCCAACTACCGTAATCTGGAGGCAAATCCCTCCATGGAGCTCCCGTTCTTAATATCCAAAATACTGCATTGATAAAAGTCCTATTATCTCTTGCTATACCACCCCAAGCCCCTCTTCTTCCTGGCAAATGAGGTCCCAGTAAATTCCAAACTCTGTCGGATATATCATGTCTTATGTGTGCTTCCATAAGATGCTCCATTGATGAGCATAAAAGAGTAGCACATTTAAGTATTTATTTCATTTCTCGTGACTACGCTATCTAAGCAAATAATCCTTTTTTCTCTATTCTTGGATGCAAATGTATTGAAATTTTGGGAATGGCCATTTTCTTATCTTCTAAAGATAAAGCAATTAAGCGATTCAATTTCATCTCCATAATGAACATTTTCTTTATTTCATCTATATAAGATCTTCTCTATTGAATCATCAATAATCAGAATTCCTTCTTTTTCTTCTTCATACTGACGGATTTTAGGTTTGATGTATTGTCATCAATCTTTTGAATTGAATTGATGATTGTTTAAAAATCTTGTGATTTTATCATGACTGATTTGGTTATCTAAAAGGGCTGAAAGCCCTGTAGTTATTGCATACTTGATTTTGGCTGATCAGATACTCTGTATAAAGATCAAGAAGTTCATCAGACATATTTTCCTCCATTACGAGAAGGGAAATTTAAACTCATCGAATGACTTTTTCGACTAATTTCTGCGTAAGGTGAGTTACTCACTTGATTTAAGAAAAAAGGCCCTAAGATAAATTGAAAATGGTGGAACGTGGTCTAAAACCAGAAAAATTTTCGGAGTGACTACGCGTACATTAGCAAACTGGTTTCGTAGACAGAAATAACAGAACCTAACCCTTAAGACAAGGAGTTCAAATCCAAGTAAAATAGATAACGGTAAACTCAAAATATATTCAAGAACATCTAGATAGGTATCTAAGAGAGATTGCTATAGAATTTTCTTCCACTTGCCAAGCAGTTTTTTATGCTTGTAAAGGCTTAATATTACTTTAAAAAAGGTCTTGTACTACAATGAAAGAGATGAAAAAACGAAATCAATTTGCGAAAGAGCTAGAGAAGATTCTTGAAGAAATCGTTTTTATGTTGATGAGAGTGGCAGCAATAAATATTTGCAAAAAGAGTATGCTCGATTTATGCGAGGAGATGAAGTTTGCGGAGCCATTTCAGGACTTCGCTATGTCCGATGAAATCTTATTGCGGCAAAAATAGAATCTCGTCTCTTAGTTTTTTTTCTACACGGGAACCTGACATACCAAATTATTCAGTCTGTGGTTAAAAGATTTTTTTATACCAGAGCTTAAGCCTAGACAAATAGCTATGATGGAAATGCTTTTTTTCACAAATTACAAGTATTGAAAGCGATGGATACGAAAGGCGGGATGTAAAATTCTATTTCTTCTTCCTTATTCGCCAGACTTAAATCCTATTAAAATTTTTTAGACAAATTTAAAAAAACGTTCGAACAAATTGGGAGAAACTCAAAACACTAACTGAAGTTATTGAACTTCCTTTTTTAATTATTTTGTGAGAACTATGAAAATTTAATTTAAAAAAACCTGTAATATTTCTGTATGTAACGCCATTGAGAGTTACTTTAACGAATAATTTTTAAATGGAGTGGAGCTACTGAGGATTTAAAATGCGCCAATCCAACTTCAGTGAAATTTTTGCAATAGCCCAAATACAAATCTTGCAAAGCTACTAAAGGTGTCAAATGCGCCAATCCAGCGTCGGTAAGCTTATCGCACCAACTCAAATTTAAATGCTGCAAAGCCACTAAAGGTGCCAAATGCGCCAATCCAGCATCCGTGAGCTTATCGCATTCACTCAAATCCAAATGTGTTAAAGCCACTAAGGGCACCAAATGCGTTAATCCAGCATCCGTTAGCTTTTCGCACTCACTTAGATCCAAATGCTGCAAAGCCACTAAAGGCGTTAAATGCTCTAATCCAGCATTCGTGAGTCTATAGCAATCACCCAAATTTAGATGCTGCAAAGCCACTAAAGGTGCCAAATGCGCCAATCCAGCATCCGTGAAATTATGGCATCCAGCCAAATTTAAATGCGATAAAGCCACTAAAGGCATCAAATACGCTAATCCAGCGTCAGTAAGATTTCTACAACAGCTTAGGTCTAAATGCTGTAAAGCCACTAAAGGTGTCAAATGTGTTAATCCAGCATCCGTAAAATTTTTACAACAGTTCAAGTCTAAATGCTGCAAAGCCACTAAAGGTCGCAAATGGGCTAATCCAGCGTCAGTAAGATTTCTGCAACAGCTTAGGTCTAAATGCTGTAAAGCGACTAAAGATGTCAAATGGGCTAATCCAGCATCAGTGAGTTTATAGCAGCTATTCAAATTCAAGTGTTGTAAAGCGACTAAAGGTGTCAAATGGGCTAATCCAGCACCGGTGAGATTAATGCACTCACTTAGACATAAATGCTGCAAAGCGACTAAAGGTGCCAAATGGGCTAATCCAGCGTCAGTAAGATTTCTACAACAACTCAGATCTAAATGTTGCAAAGCCATTAAAGGTCGCAAATGCATTAATCCTGCATTCGTAAGCTTATTACATCCCATCAGATTTAAATGCCTTAAAGCCACCAAAGGTGTCAAATGCGCTAAGCCAGCGTCGGTAAGCTTTATACAATCAAACAAATTCAAATATTGTAAAGACACTAAAGGCGCCAAATATACTAAACCAGTGTCAGTGAGTTTGTAGCATTCCTGGAGATGTAGTGCTTTTAAATTTTTACAATTTTTTAACGCTAACAGATGGGCATCAGTCAAAGAGGCATTCTTTGAAAAATTGAGCCTTTCTATTTCATTTGAGAAGTGCTTTAAAATTTTTTCAAATTCAGTTACATGAGAAGCTTGGTTTAATAAAGAACTCACAACTATAAGTTCTAAATAATTTTTTAAAGTATTTAATTGGTATTGCTGCGCAAAATTTAAAAGTGCTTTTAATTCCACTA
>NZ_BASL01000693.1:0-4121 GCF_000648255.1 Candidatus Protochlamydia sp. R18
ATCAATGATTTGCCTGAGGATTTAAATGCACAAGTCACTTGTCGTGAGAAAGATGAGTTGGAAGTGGCTAAATTTGAAGTAGATGAGCTTTAATGGAGTTTTATAGGAAATAAGAAAAATGATCAGTGGTTATGGCTCGTTTCCCATAAAAAAAGTCGGCAAGTGCTTGCTATGCAAGTGGGTCCTCGAGATAAAAAAAACCGCTGAGCTTCTTTTTGCAAAAACTACCCGAATCATTAAAAAAAGTCTTCTATTTCACTGATAAATTTAATGTCTATTATGAAACCAATCCTTGGAGTCAACATCAACCAGTTAGCAAGCAATCTGGTCAGACAAGCTATATTGAAAGATTTAATTGTWCYCKCAGACAAAGATGTGCAAGACTTGTAAGGAAAACACTTTCATTTTCTAAAAAACTAACTAATTACATTGGGTTAATAAAATACTTTATTTGTGATTAACATAGATAATTGAGAATCTTACCTATTTAGCGCACTACCCAAGAAATACTAATAAAATAAATTTAAAATTAAGCTTGCAAGCCCGTCTATTGAATTTAATAACTTAGAATAACTTTAGTTTTTTCAATAATTTGTTCTTCATTTTGTAGAATATCAGTGGGCAATTTTTTTTGATCGCATAAATTTTTCACTCCTAAATAGATACTATGTAGAGCATGACATTCTACAAATTCTAAGGGTGTTAATTTTCCAGTTTTCTGTTTTTTACTAGCTAATTGCTCTAAACGTTCGGAAACTGCATTAACTGTGGCTTGTAAATATTCTATATGTTTTTCGCTTAAAGCTGTTTGAGGATCTAATAAGCTTTCTTTTGAAAAAGCGAGAAGATCGATAAAAGCTTCTCCTAATAAAAGTTTATATCCTCTGTCTTTCTGCTCTCCACCCTTTATTAAAGTCTCCGAAACTTTATCCATTTCTTGGTTAAAAAACTCTGGCAAATGCCTTGTTTCTGACATTTCTAAGGAGGAAATACGGCTTAAAAAAACAAGTGCATTGAAAATGAAATGAAGAGTATCTTGTTTCTCTTCTTTACTATCGGCGTATCTTTGAATAAGTTCTTTTTCCAGTCTTCCATTGTCAACTTTTCCTTCGCTTTGGATCGTCTTTACAAAGCCTGCAACATCCTCATTAAATAGCTCAGCTTGATCATTCTTTTCTAGGGCTGGTAACTTTAGACCAAACTTATGATTAAAAAGAGAAGTCAGATAATTAAGATCCCAAGAAACTATTCCTGGAAATGGGGCTAAATGCGCAGCTTGAGGTGAAGCAAAACAACCCTTTCCAAAAAGCCATGGTAAAAGTGATTCAACTTTTTTACCAACCATTTGACACTCTACTGAAAATTCGTCTTCAGTCTCATGCATAGCCTGAACTTTTCTATATAAAGGTTTTTCAGATTCTGAAGTCTTTTCTAAAGTTCTTTCCCTGTGGTCAGTAAATGTTTCAACAGAGCCTTCTTCTAGCATTGTTTTTTGGTTTGTAACATGCTGTGATAAAAAATCTTTTAGAACTGATTTTAATTCTTCTAGTTGCTGATCAGTTAAATTCTCTTTTACTATTTCGAACATGTTAGAAACTCTAAGAGCAAAATCTCGATGACTATCTAAAACTTTAGGAAAGCGTTCTTCTGAATGTTTAAGATAATGGCCTAAAAAAATATCTACAAAACCTTGAATTTGTTCGACATCAGAAATTATCAAATCAGAAAAGTTAATAGATTGAGTTGTCTCGAGTTCTTTAAAAAAATCGTTTAAAATTTGGATTTTATCCAATTTCATTTCTTTTAATTGCTGCAATAGTATTTCAATATTTTTTTGTATTATAGGTTTTTGTTTTTCAAGTTCTTGTTTACTTTGAAAATAAGCTTTTTTTATTATTCCTCTGTAGGGCTCAACTAAGCGTGTAAGGCTTTCATCTGCTTGGTTAAATAAAGTTAGTTTAGCATTAGCTTCTTTTACTGTTATGTTTTTGTTAGGAATCAAAGCAAATAAGCCTTTAAAATGGTCTTCAAACTGCGGTAATTTTGCATCAGATGAAGTTAATTGCGTCAATTCCAAAAGTTCTTTTAAATACTTAATATGTGTCTGAAGGACATCATAATCTTTTTCAGGAATAATTTCATTTTCATCTTTAGGCAATCCATTTTGAATATTTCGAGTTAATTTAAGAGTTTCTTTTTCAAAAATATCAAAGGAAGAAAGTAAAGTTTGTTGGGCATCTTTCCGGATTACTGGATCCTGAGATTCAAGACCCTTCTTAATTTCAGCAATAAACTCAGGGTAAAGATCAACAGAATTTTCATCCCGAATCTTTTGAAGAAGTTTTTCATATGTAGGGCGGCAATCTATAGTAGTTTCTTCCTTAATTTGCTGCAATTTTTCAGTATAAGGAGAAAAATCTTTTTTAGTAGCTATTATACACCGATTGCATTCCTCTATTTGCCTTGCGACATCTTTTGGTGTTTCACCCGCAAAAATTTTTTCAAGGTTATCCAATACCCGCTTAGTTTTTATATTTAACTGATTATCAGATAATTGAAATCTATTTTTATTGTTTTGTAATCGATGATAATTATTTATCTCGGTTATTGTATCACTTACTTCTTTCTTTAGCTGGTTGAAATGAAATTCCTTAAGAGAAGATAATTCTTCTTTTAGTGTATTTAATTCTGATGGATCTAATGTCTCCAAATTGCATTTTTGATATTTTTCGACAAGCTGTTCAAGTCTTGAGAGAAAGTCGTTAACTTTCGCTATATTTCTTTGTATTTTTTCCAATGCTTCTAATTCTTTTAGATTGTCACTATAACTTTTTTTATCAATGTTAGTTAATTGCCTATTTAGAACATTCAATTTTATTTTAGTTTCTTCTATTCCTTTTTGTGTATCTTGATATCTTTGAATTTGTTGTTTTATTGTGTCATTATAATTAATTGTTATCGGTTCAGTTTGGCATAAATGTATTAATTCAACCGAAGCTTGTGAGATGTTCTCATGACATGTTTTTATCCATAATTTGACGATTTTTTTAGAAAATGTCTGGTGAATTTGATCATTTAATCGGGCCTGTATTTCTCCTTGAAATGATTTGGAAGTTTTCAAGTCAGAAGCTCTTAAATTGGTCTTTTTATTATAAGCGCATAAAAATTTTCCTTTTACAAATGATTTAACAGATTGTTCAGTCAGACAGGGTGATTTTTGTGTTTCGTCTTTAGAATGGGTAAATTCGCTAAAAATCTCACTGGTAACTCCTTCCGTAACAGTTTGTATTTCTTTTGTATTCGTTTGAACTTCTCTTGTTGAAGAAGTTGTATCGGAAGAAAGTGGACCATTAATAAGAGATGTTGAATATTCAATTGAAGACGAACTGTTGTTCAAAGAAGACGGATTAAAATCAGAAGGATTACTCATAACTACCTCCTTAATAATTATAATTTAATTTTAATTATAAATTATTAACTAATTTATTATCTTTAAATTAAATAAAATAATATTAATTATTAATATTAAGTATTTTAAACAAAGATTAACATTATTAATATTTACTAATATTTAAATTAAAATTTACAATGCTAATTATTTTAATTTAAAAAAAGTTAGACAGATATGGCTTTCCTATTGAACAACCAACAACTCATCCAATTGGTTTCCCAAGTATTTTGAAAATTGAACCATTTAGTGATCTCATCAATGTTGAAAATTTCTCTAGCAAAAAAGATAGGTAACGGAAACTTTCAAGTGATTTAAAATTGACTTCATTTAAAGTCACTTCACGGCAAGCGGCAAATTTTTGTTTGTAAAAATAGCTTTGCCTTGAATTAAAAATGAGCTGGCACGCAAAAGGCCCATGAAAGAAGGAAGGTTTTTTATCGGAAAGCATTGCTTATCTTAAATTAGTCTCGATACCAGATAAGTGAGCAAGTTTCTTTCCTAATAGAAAAAATGAAAAGGATTTTGATAATCAATTTTATTTTGTTAGTTTTCTTAAGTTAATTAACCTAAGTGAAATAACAATTCAATTTATATTATTTAATATTTGGTAGTGCTAAATAGGTAAGGCTCTCAATTGCCTATTGTAATCACAAATAAAGTATTTTATTAA